>CALCCW010000337.1:0-3005 GCA_937900185.1 uncultured candidate division Zixibacteria bacterium
TGCTACTTCAGGATGTTTTTTTAAATACTCTGTCAAAAATTTCTTGAGAATACCGGCACCTTTGCCATGTATGACATATACTTGAGATATACCGCTTATAATAGCTTGGTCTAAAAACTGGTCTAATTTTTCGGTTGCTTCATCAACGGTCATACCCCGTAAATGAATTTCACGTGAAGTCGGAGGCTCATTGTTATAAGAGACGTTTGATTGTTTCCTTGGTGATGTGGAGATAGGGGAGTCTGTCTTTTTGAGGTTACGTATTTCGACTGTTGTAAAGATATTACCTACTTTTATTTTTGCTTTGTCTTTTCCAATCAAACTGTCGATTTCACCTTTTTGATGGAGAGAAATAATTTCAACAGCATCACCAACGAAGTATACATCTTGTATAACTACTTTTTTCTTTGATTGATCTATTTGTGTACGAACTCTGTTTTCTCTGTCTTTTAAGATTCGGTGAAATTCTTTGACAGATTTTTCTGATGCATTTGTGCTTCTTATTTCGGCGACAAGTTTTTCAATCTCTCGGCGGGTTTCTTGTAAAAAATTTGATGTATCGGCGAGAGCTTTTTCTTTTTCAGAATCAATTTCTTTTTTAAGATGTTCTGTCAGGGTTTTATAATATGCTTCTAACTGGGTTGCTTTTTCAAGTTTTTCTGCGAGTTCGGTTTTGTCTTTTTTAATAATATTCAGCTCTTCCTCTAAAGAGGTAATCAATTTGTCAAGAGACTTCTCTCCGCTTGATAAAAGTGAGACAGCTTTTTCACAGATTGATTTCGGCATACCAAGCCGTTCGGCAATTTCGACCGCATAGGATGAACCGGGGATACCCACTTGAAGTTTGTATGTCGGAGTAAGAGTTTCACGGTTAAATTCAAGAGAACCGTTTTCAAGTTCGGGATATTCCATAGCGAGTGTTTTAAGCTGTGAATAATGGGTGGTAACTATCATGCGGGCATTTCTTTCGATAACATACAGGATAGTTGCCTCGGCAAGGGCAGAGCCTTCGTTGGGGTCTGTACCTGCTCCTATTTCATCAAACAAAATGAGCGTGTTGCTGTTAGCTCCATGGAGTCCACCGATAATGTTTTTAATATGAGAGGAGAAAGTCGAAAGTGATAGTTCAATAGACTGTTCATCGCCGATGTCTGAAAATATTTCATGAAATATACCGCATTCTGATTTCTCATCGCACGAGATATGCAGTCCTGATTGAGCCATTAAAATTGACAGTCCGACAGTTTTAAGCAGAATTGTTTTTCCCCCTGTGTTAGGACCGGTGATTAGTATTGCCTGCCTGTTGTCATTTAGGGCAATTGTGTTAGGTATTACTTTGGACTGATCGGAAAACTGCAGCATGAGCAGTGGATGCTTCACGTTCAGGAAATTAAAAGATGGTTCTTCGTTTATTATCGGAGAGTTTCCCTTTATCTGGTTTGAAAAATTTGCACAGGCATGAAAAGAATCAAGAGTCCCAATAATATCGGCATTGGAAATTAGTGACTCTGAACGATTTCCTATCTCTTTTGTGATAACTTTTAAGATCCGCTGAATTTCCATTCGCTCTTCTTGGTAGAGCATATTTATTTTGTTATTTGTCTCAACTGTTTCTTTTGGCTCTATGTAAAATGTAGCACCTGTTTGCGAACGGTCATGTAAGATTCCCATATCTGCTTGGTAGTTATTTGTCGGAATTCCTATTACGTATCGATCATTGCGCATTGTAACAATATCATCCTGCCAGCCTGTTTGTTTGGACTGTTTAGATAAAAACTGATTGAGTGTATTTACAATCTTCCGTTTGCTTTCACTTAGTTCAGAGCGGATAGAGCGAAGTTTTTTTGAGGCAGAATCTTTGATTGCTCCATCAGGGTCGATAGCAGTTTCAATTTCTTTTTTAAGTTCGGGAAAAGCCCGCAGCTCTGTGAGGTAGTTAGCAATAAGGGGGAAATTGTCACGGTCATCTTTGTTATATTTATGCAGTTCAATAGAGATAGAAACTAACTGTAAAATTATAAGAATTTCTTTTGGTTCTATAAAATGATTTTCGACAGTTGTTTTATGTATAAAAGCTCGGCACTCATCAGTACGGTATAAAGGGAATGGAGTACCAAAATTGATTATGTCTTTCATCTCAGAAAGAGCCTGCTGTTTTAGACGTATCTCTTTTCTGACAAATAGCGGCTTGAGAGCATCTACTTTTTCAGCACCATAGGGTGTAAGACACTTTCCCCGAATAGTGGAAAGGACTTTATTGAATTCTAATATTTCTATACTGTGTTTATTCATAATATTAAAAAAACCGACCTTTCAGTCGGTTCAATATACATATTTACTTACCAATTGTAAAACAGGTAAACTATTTAACTTAAATTTGAAGTAAAAAATCTTTCTATTTGATATAAAACTTTATGAATTTCAATCCTGTCTTTATCTAACATTGCTCCCGATGATGCTTTCTCAGGTGTGTCTAATAAGGTTTTTTCAATCTGCCGCATAAAATTAGGGTTTTCAGGGTGAATTTTTGCAGTACTTTCATACAGAATAGGAATTGTTTTCGCTATAGCCGGACCAAATAGAGACTGACCAAAAGAGACGTAAAAAGCATCGGGGAGAGGGAGTAAAAATGCGATAAAAGTTAAAAAACCGACTGCGACCCATCCACGTAAAAATCCGATTAAAGCACCGCCCATTTGGTCTTTTCGTCCTGATTGTTTTAAGTTGGCAATTTTATAAAAGAGCATTCCTAATATTTTAAATGCAGCGTACGAAATGGCAAGAAGTAGTACGAATGAGAGAAAGGCAGAGATGAGTGGGGAACCGCCTATTTTTTCGTAGACCCAAACCGAAAATTGGTCAATGTAGTTGACAGAAAAAATAATAGCGGTGAAAAATATTATAAACGCCATTAGCTCTCTTATAAGTCCTTTTTTTGAACCTACAATGACTGATGCTAATAACAGAACTAATAAAACTATGTCAACCCAATTCATATATTACTC
>CALCCW010000338.1:0-3952 GCA_937900185.1 uncultured candidate division Zixibacteria bacterium
TGCATCCGTCTATTGACCCTTCTGCTAAAGTTGAAGTCATTGCCAAAGGATTACCGGCATCACCTGGGGCTGCTTCGGGCAAAGTCTATTTTACTGCTGAAGATGTTGTTAAATTTGGGGCAAAAGAAAAAGTTATATTAGTACGTGATGAAACCAATCCTGATGATATTGAGGGTATGAATGCTGCTGTTGGTATTTTAACTGCTCGAGGAGGTATGACCTCGCATGCTGCTGTTGTTGCCCGCGGTATGGGTAAATGCTGTGTGTCGGGTGCTGAATCTGTTCGGGTAAATGCAAAAAAGAAACAGTTCCAAGTTGGTAAACTGATTATTAAAGAGGGTGAAGTTATTACCTTAAATGGTTCTACCGGTCAGATTATTCTGGGAAAAGTAGCTACTATTGAGCCGGAACTTTCAGGCGAGTTTAATGAGTTTATGGAATGGGCTGACAGCTATCGGAAATTAAAAGTTCGGACAAATGCTGATACTCCTCGTGATGCTGCACAGGCTGTGAAATTCGGTGCGGAAGGTATTGGTCTTTGTCGTACCGAACACATGTTTTTTGCCGATGACAGAATTCCTATTGTTCAGGATATGATATTAGCTGATACTCCCGAAGAACGTCAATTAGCTTTAGACAAACTCCTTACATTTCAAAAGAAAGATTTCAAAGGTATTTTTGAAACATTGCATGGGTTACCCGTAACTATTAGAACTCTTGATCCTCCTTTACATGAATTTTTACCGGATAAAGAAATTGTCACTCAAAAGTTAGAAGAACTTGATGTGAAGAGTGATACTTTTGAAGAAGATGAAGAGAAGCTGAAAAAGACTTTAAATCGTATTGATGAGCTTGCTGAGTTGAATCCAATGCTTGGGCATCGCGGATGTCGTTTGGGTATTGTTTTTCCTGAAATTACAGAAATGCAAACCCATGCAATTATATGGGCGGCGTGTCAAGTTGCCAAAAATGGTACAGAAGTGTATCCTGAAATCATGATTCCATTGGTTGGACATGTAAATGAATTCAAAAACCAAAAAGAAGTTGTAACACGTATTGCCAATGAAATTATCGGTAAATCTAAAACAAAAGATTTGAAATATCTTGTCGGAACGATGATTGAGATTCCAAGAGCAGCGTTGACCGCAGATGAAATTGCTGCCGAGGCTGATTTCTTCTCTTTTGGTACGAATGATCTTACTCAAATGTCTATGGGATTTTCGCGTGATGATGCCGGCAAATTCTTAAATTATTATGTTGAGAATGAAATACTGCCGCATGACCCGTTTATCTCTATTGACCAATCAGGTGTTGGTCAATTAATACAAATGGCTGTTGAAAAAGGTCGTGCCGTAAAACCAAATATCAAACTTGGTATTTGTGGTGAACATGGGGGAGACCCTGATTCAATTCATTATTGTCATAAAATTGGATTAGATTATGTCTCTTGCTCTCCATTTAGAGTTCCGATTGCCAGATTAGCAGCAGCTCAAATTGCTATTTTGGAAAAAACGGCTAAAAAGACAGCAAAAAAGAAGAAATAGATTTTATCTTTTTAACTTTTAAGACCGTTTGTTTGAACAAACGGTCTTTTTTATGCGGTCACAGACAGAACACCACGGCTTTAGCCGTGGTTGAATGAGCCATCCTACTTTTTTCCCCTGTGAGCTAAGCAATAGAGTGAATGCAGGACAACTCTGTCAAGAGTTGCAATAAAAAGCGAAGTTTTTGGTGTAGCCAATAGAACCCGGAGGCTGTGTCGCAATAGACAATGTTAGTTCACAAACCCCTTTTACTGGTTTAGGAGTCGACATAGCAGAACATGCACATACTATTGATAAAGCCCTTAATGTTGTTTATGTAGTTGAGATAGTTAGTATTTCCTTGGCGTAAAGTTTGTCTTTTTGCATTATATGTGTGAGAAGCCAGTCCATAAGAAATGATATTATTGTATGGGCATCAATGGTATTTTCTGTATTTTTATTTTGAAAGTTCTCATAATATTCTTGAAGCGTACTAATTATCTTTTCATGCATAATCTTGTGTTTAGCATAACCGGAATAATTTTTATCCCTCATTAGCTTCTCTTCAAAAGAAAAATGATATTTTACATATTCAAAGAGTTCATCAAAAGTTTCTAAAATGATTTTTTTTTCTTCATTTTTAGACTTATCCATCTTATTTAAGATATCAACTAATTTTTTGTGCTGTTCGTCAATCGACTTAATATTAACATTAAAAGATTCTTGCCATTTAATCATTTTTATAACCTTTAATTTTTCAATATTAATTTTTCGTTTATTATTATCGGAAAGAAACAGAAATGGTTTAGACCTATTATCATAAATATCCATCGCTAAGAGCTTGTTAAAAAATACCTAATTTCTGTGCATAAAGGCTATGTCACAATTGCTTAATGTCGGTTTACAAACCAATTTTATGGGTTCAGGAGCTGACATTACAATTGAATATTTCAACTAAAATAATATTGGGATACAATCTCTTACCATGGACAACTATTGTAAAACTTTCACTTGACATTTTTAGAGGAAACTGTTGATTGCCAAGAGAAGATACAATACTGTCTTTTGAAAGTAAAAATATTAAACATAGGGGTATAAAGTCTTGATTGCCTTTGTAACTCCTTGAAAATAAAGTGATTATGAAAAAAGAATTAGATGCTATTTTTAAGCCGAAGTCTGTTGCTGTTATTGGAGCAACCGGACGAAAAGGTTCTATCGGGCGGGAAACACTCCACAATATTTTACTTGCTGAATTTAACGGAAAAGTCTTTCCGGTAAATCCAAAAGCACAAGTTATCCATTCTATAAAAGCATACTCTACTATTCTTGATGTTCCCGATGCTGTTGACTTGGCTATTATCATTATCCCAAAAGAAAATGTTGTTGATGTTGTTCGTCAATGTGGTGAAAAAGGGGTTAAAGGAATTGTCGTTATTACCGCAGGTTTTTCAGAAACCGGTAAAGAGGGCGAAAAAAGAGAAAAAGAAGTTCTCAAAGTTGTCCGTGAATATGGTATGAAAATGATTGGTCCAAACTGTTTTGGTATTGTGAATACAGACCCACATATAAATCTTAATGCAACTTTTGGAAAAACATATCCAAAAAAAGGACGTATCGGATTTATTACTCAGTCAGGTGCTATGGGCGAAGCTATTATGAACACTGCCAAAGAGCTTGGTATCGGATTTTCAGTGGTCGCTTCAATTGGTAATAAGGCAGATATATCTTCAAATGATATTCTAAAATATTTTAAAGATGATCCCAATACTGATATTATTTTAATGTATTTAGAGAATTTTGGAAATCCTCAAAATTTCACCAAAATAGCTCGGGAAATTTCTCGTAAAAAACCGATTGTCGTTGTGAAATCGGGTCGTACATCGCTTGGTGCCAAAGCTGCTTCCTCACATACCGGTGCTTTAGCAGGATTAGATGTTGGTGTTGATGCGTTGTTTGAGCAAACCGGAGTTATGCGAGTTGATACAGTTGAAGAACTTTTTGATGTTGCTTCAGCACTTGCGAATCAGCCTGTTCCAAAAGGAAATAAAGTATGTGTTGTTACAAATGCCGGAGGTCCCGGGATTTTAGCTACTGACGCTTTAATTAATAATGGTATGGAAATGCCGTCATTCTCACCTTCTACCGTAAAAACATTAAAGAAATTTATATCAGCCGAAGCTTCTTTTTCAAATCCAATGGATATGGTTGCAGGTGCGGGAGCAAAAGAATTTAAGCTGACATTACAAGCTGTTTTAAAAGATGAACGGTATGACTCAATTATTCCTATTTTTGTTCCGCCTGTGACAATAAACCAGCTTGAAGTTGCTAAAAATATTTATGAAGCTGTCAAAGATACCGACAAAACTATTCTTGCTTGTTTTATGGGGGTAGGGTTTGGGTCTGACGGAATCAGCTATTTAAAAGAGATC
>CALCCW010000339.1:0-5211 GCA_937900185.1 uncultured candidate division Zixibacteria bacterium
CCACGAAAAAGAAGAGGGGAACGGGAGTGGGGGTAGTAGGGGAAGAAGAAGGCAAAGAGACTAAAACGGGGCTGATAAAGCTTTCTCTGAAAAGGAAGAGGAAGAAAAGAAGAATAGATTTTTTTTTTTCAAGCAGAAGACGGCATACGAGATATATCAGTGTGACTGGAGTTCAGACGTGTGCTCTTCCGATCTCCTGTTATCGGCATATCATTTGGTCCGTCATTTCCGGAAAGATAAAAACATCCATCCACAGGAATTCTAGCTTTAAACGATTTGTCTGGAATAGCAGACAAAGAAACGTCACCTGTAACAATTAATACAGGTGCAATCGTATCAATTGGTAGTGCTAATCCGCCAATTTTCCACAAATTTGTAGAGTAGTTAAAAGTTCCTAATAAAGAATCGGTTTGCTGAAAGATTGAGTCATTATTAGTGTCTAACCAAAGATTCAATGATGAAATATCTGTATTATCCGCAGTTTCAATATTTTCTATTATTAAGGAGTCAAGGATATCTCCTAAATCTCCATTTATTGCTGGTGAGAAAGACAATAGTGGAACCAAGGTATCCCCTGGACTTAAGGTCGTTGGCGTAACTTCATGTATTGAATATTGTGAAGCCGTAGATCCATCAATAATAAGAAAATTCTCTCGTCTTAACGGAAGAACACCATTGATATTTACATTTTCAGTAAAGATAAAATCCGAAGGACTCTCTATAGAAACTGCAAGACTATCAGAATCTATAAGTGATAAAGGAAGTGCCGAGACAACAAAGAAATATGACAATTCTTCTGAGGGTAAAGTTACATTTAAACCTGACAATTGTAATTTCCCATTAATGAAACGACCACTCGCTATCGGTGTGTTTTCATTTAATGTCGTCGACTTATCGGCATCAAAATAAATTGATACAAATCCTAATTCGAAATCACTATAATCTGACGATGACAAAGTACGAGATATGTTCGTCAACCCAACTGATTGTAATATCTGATTTCTATCTGTGTATCCATTATAAAGAGCAAAAGTTAAAATTGTTTTATCCGCTGTTCCGGGATTGATAATTTCTTCGGTACCGGGAATTGAGATTACAGTTATTCTATCTGACGGAAAGACCACATGTGCGTTTGGATTTTTTAAAACAATATCGTCAGGACCCGTCATCCCCGAGCGATAGAAACAACCATCAGTCAGTATTTCATATTGTAAAGTGCCGCCGGTAAAATTCTTATCTAATATATCAACTGTTACAAAAGTCGATTACCTGCAATTGGAATTTCTTGCAGTAACCCGCTAATTTCCCAATATGTTTCTAAACGACTAAATGTTCCTAACATCATATCTGTATCACTAAAACCGTTACCATCAATATCAATCCATAATTTTATTGCTTGGACAGCTTCATTATCATCCTGACTACCAACATTGTGAATCTTTAGAGATTGTAAAGTATCAATATCATATCCATTGGCAGGAAGTACAAAATCAAGTACCAATTGCTTAGTTTGACCGCCAAATATTGTTTCACCCATAACAGGATTGATTGTCACTGCTAAAGCCGGGAACGAATTGATAGTAAATGTATTTATATTACTAATTGGAAACGAACCATTTACCCGAAAACTTTGATTCGAGAAAATATGTGAAGAGTCAGGTAAAACGAAAGCTATAGTATTTCCATTTTTACAATTCAAGACATTTAAATCAGCTGTAACCGACAAAACAAATGAACCGCCATTTTCAGCAACTGCTAATCCATTTGTCTGAAATAAAATTTCACCGTTTGTCAACACTGATTGGGCAACCAAGGAATCTACAGAGCTTATATCATCATATTTTCCATCTAACTGCAAATACAACTTCACATTATTAATCTGACTATCAAGTTGAGTCTGAGTCGCTCCTTCCAAATCCAAACTTTGATAATTAAATTTGATACTGTCAAAAGCAATTGGTGTTGAATACGTGTTGGTAAAACTGACATTTAATAGCGGACTGCTGACCTCTCCGGGAATAAGTTCTCTTGCCGAAATTTCAAGGACAGTAATTGCAAGTCTTTCGTCAGTGACAATTAACATTGTATCGACAGGGGGAAGATCCATATCTATAGGACCGTCATTAAATGAACTCATTTCTAACCCATACTGTGGAATTGTCAAACTAATAGTTGCATTATTATTGGCATACTTATTCATATATGCAACAGTATAGAACCTTGTCACCTGAGTTGTGAGAGGAACTAAAAGTCCACTTCTTGTCCATCTATCACCGGTAAACGATAATTTGCCAATTTTGATTTCATTCTGAATATCTTCCCAAACCAAATTACTGTTGTCTTCAAACAAAACAAGAGAATCTATATCGATTTCTGAAGCGGTCCCTGTATTAATTACATTGAATACACGTAATGTATCTTCACTATACCCGTTTCTTGGAATATCACATGTTAACACATTTACGATTGTATCAATTGAGGTAATACTATCTGTCATTAACGGGATCAAATTTATCTGTTCAGATATTATTCCATCTACTATGTGATATGAATTTGATTTAATTGTATCAAGACCAATAACAGGAGTGCTGTCGTCGATAAAAACATCACTACCTGAAAGCAGACACAAATCAAGAGAATCTCTGTCTTTTGCTAAGAGACTTATATCAGCACCTACTAATAACGTGACAGCATTTCCGCCGGAAACAGTAAAGGGTGAAAAAGTGAAAAGAATTGAATCTGAACTATATTCTTTTTTATTTAGAAGAAAATCTGAAGCGGTCAACAACAAATCAGAATCCGTATCAATATATAACCCGACAGAATCAATATTGCTTAATCTCTCAGGTAAATTACCCGAACCCTTAGACAAATCACGAACAATGATACTATCAATAGTTTTATCTCGTAAATATGGATTTCCTATCTTTACCGCCAACATATCTCTTTTTTTATCATTCGGTAAAACCGTTGTAGTAGTATGAGAATATGCTTCGCAAGTTACAGCCTCAACTGTAATTGTTGAAGATGTATCAAGTTTGTTATTTATATTACTTCTGACGATAATGTTTTCAAACCCATCGGATGTTGAAATAAACAAACCGGTAGTATCTATTGAACCTAATCCATTCACAACTCCCCATGTTAACGTACCAACATCAGTTAAATTAAAGTTGGCGTCATACCCAACAGCTGTAAATTGTAAGGAATCATTTAAATTAATAATTGATGTGTCAGATAAGATTGCAATCCTATCAAGTAGACCACTTGAAACAATTACTGCACTGTTTGTATCACTAATTCCAGATAAACTTTGAGCATATACTTGTCCATTACCCGCTAAAGTAGGTGTAAATATTCCTGTTGGAGAAATATATCCGTTAGAACCAATTACTCCCCAATTTATACTACCTATATTTGTTGAATTCCCATCAGAGTCAAAACCTGATGCAGTAAAAGTAATTATACTATCAGTTAAAATATTAACCGAATCAGGTGCTACAGTAATACCGGCTAAACTTCCCGAAATAATTTTAAGGTAACTGCTTGTATCAACGGGACCTAAAGATGATTGAGCAGCTATTCGTGTTATTCCGACAGTGACCGCATCAAATACTCCACCAGTATCAATTGAACCAAGAGCATTAATAACAGACCAGCTTATACTGCCTGCGGATGTTATATTATTGTATGAATCATATCCTACTGCTTGAAATTGTTGAACTGAATCTGCGGACATAATTAAAGAATCAGGAGTTATTGCAATATAACTCAACTGTCCCGGAAGTACTGTTATAGCTTTAGTAGTATCAATCAATCCTCCTCCAGTTGTAACTATATAACCTGTGCCGGCAGTAGTTGGAATAAAATGACCGGTAGAATCAATACTGCCAATATTGCCAACTACACCCCAATCAACAATTATTGCCGGAACCACAGTATTGCCGTCGGCATCAAATGCCACTGCTGAAAAATCTGTACTAGAGTCTGTTGTTATGACCAACGTATCAGGAGAAATAATAAATCTATCGGGTTGTCCTGTCTGACAGGTAATAATTCCTGACGAGTCTTTCAGTGTTGTTGAAAAAATTACTTCTATTTGTCCTGTCCCCGGTTTATTAAGAATAAATGTCTCAAAAGTTCCTAACGTATCAGAAAAATAACCAATAGAATCATTGCCCAACATAACCCATTGTACGGATAAATTTCCTAATAGTGTACTGTCAGAGGCATACCCTCGACAATATATGACTGTTGTATCATTATCTGTATTGGTTGTAAAATCTGTTACAGATGTCCCATCAAAATATTCTATACGAACATAAGAAAGAGCTCCATTTGACAAAATAGTAACTTGACCTGAATCTGACCAACTTTGATATGATGCGTTCACAAAATAATTAGGAGGAGATGGGTTCGCACCTGCTGTATATAAACCAGAAGTTGTTATATTACCCAAAGGATCATTAATTGTCCAGGTAACTGAGTCTGTTAAATCTTTTACAACATTTGAATCAGTATCGTAACCATAAACGGTATATTGAGATGTTGAATCTTCAATGACAAAGTTTGTAGCCGGAATTACATCAATATATGAAATTCCACCCGAAATAACGAAAATCGTATCCGAAATTGCATTTGGACCCAGGTCACTGGTGGCAGATATAAAACCTGTACCAATTTTATTTGGACTGAACAAACCAGCTGTATCAACTGTACCTATATTATTTATAACACCCCAAAGAATAGTTCCCAAATCTGTCACCGGATTGGTTTTGCTGTCAGTTCCGGTCAAACTAAATTGGAGTGTAGAATCTGTTAACACAGTATCTGATATTGAAGAGATTTGCAATGATGATAAAGCCCCCGGCACCACATTTATAATATTACTTGTATCGGCAATGCCGTTAATACTGGATGAAACAATTATTTCACCCGAACCAATAAGTTGCGGCTGGAATAATCCGGTAGAATCTATACTGCCGCTTAGAAAAGTTTGAGACCAATTTATGGTGCCTAATTCGGCAGGATTTCCACTACTATCCACAGCAATAACATCAAATTGATATAAAGAATCAGCAAACATTGAATCAAGCACCGGTATAATGGAAAGCGTGTTTAGAGGATTTATTTCATACGCACCTATATCCGGTGCAACTCCATTAAAACCATAGCCGACATCTAATCCCGCATCGATAGCAGGAGAACTCC
>CALCCW010000340.1:0-6730 GCA_937900185.1 uncultured candidate division Zixibacteria bacterium
TCTGTACCTCCGCAAACCTCAATTTCAATCGCAGGAATGGAAACCAAGATTGATATATCTTCACTTGAGGGCGAAATTCAGATAAAAAACTCATCAGGCTCATTCCATGCTGAATATATCTATGGAGCAGTAACAGTTTCTCAGCCGATTGGCAATATCGCACTGGATTGGATTGAAGGAGATATCAGAATCAAATCAAACTCTTCCAAAATAAGAATCAAACAAGTGAAAGGTGCTATTGATTTGGCAACTTTTTCCGGCGAAGTTCATATTGAAACAGAACTTGATTCACCAAAAGATTACTTTATTGAAACTACCAGCGGCAAAGTTATTTTTTCTGTTCCAACTTTAGCTGCAGGAGAATTAAAAGTTGAGACTGAAACAGGGAAAATTGCAACTGAAGTACCGGTTATTATTAAATCTGTTTCTCGGAAAAAATTGGTTGGTACATTCGGAGATGGCGGTCCGACTATTCATATAGTTTCGACTACCGGTGATGTTGATGTAAACCAGTTTTAGTTTTTGCTTTTATAATTTACATGGGATGTAAATATGTCTGAAAGACATTTAAAAAATTTAATATTTGCTCTTACGTTAGTTTTCGTAACGTCAATTAATATATCTGCTCAATCGGAATCTGTTTCTACATCTCAACAAGCAATCAAAACAGATACAATTTTTAATGAAATCTATCTCTCAGAAGATGGTATCGCTGCTGTTGATTCGCAAGGGAATGATTGGTATTACGACTTTAAACAGGACATGTTTGTTACAGGCTTATTGGAGAGAACAGCATTAACACGAACAACTCAGGAAGAAATTGAGCCGGTTGAAACAAGATGTTCGGTAAAAAAAATAGTGAAAACATCAACAACAAAAAGTATTGTGATTGATGTTGATGAGTATGTCGATCATGATATAATTGTCTTTGGGCGAGTGACTGTCAAAGGATGGGTCAAAGGGAGTATTACATCTTATAATAATAAAGTAATTGTTAAATCTACCGGTCGAGTAGATGGAAATATCAACGCACCAAAAATAATTGTAAGAGACGGCGGAATTGTTTTGGGTGAACAAAATGAAGACCTCCTGGAATTCTCAAATCTTCCATCTGAACTACCTGATAATGGATTTTTAGTTATTATGATTATTATGGCTATTTTGTGTGTATTTCTTTTTTTGATTATTGCTCTTATTCCGGAAAAATTACAAGTCGTTTCAAATTGTTTTAACAGATATAAACTTCGTACGACACTTTTGGGTCTGTTTTTCTTTTTTATGATGCCTTTGGTTATTGCTTTAGTAGCGATTACAATTATTGGAATCGTAGTTGTCCCATTTGTACCTTTGGTATATGCATTTGCCTCTGTTTTGGGGATTGCTGCTTTCAGCCATACAATTGGAAGTTTAGTTTTCGGTAGATTCTTGTCATCAGGTAATCGTATTTTTATGAAATCTTTCTTAGGTTTTGCTTTATTTGCTATTTCTTGGATTATGGGGATAACATTTATGACCGGTTCTGAAAACTCTGCGATGTATGGTATTGGTATTTTCTTTTTTGTTGTCTCAATCATATTTTCAATTGTTCCAATATTCGGTGGAATTGGAGCAGTTGTTCTCACTCGATTCGGAACTCGTTCGTATACGAGTTGGAAAGATATAATTACAGCAAACCCGCAGACCTTCACACCGGCTCCGCCTCCGATGCCCAAAGGACCGGAAATAAAAACACCACCAAGACATTCAGATAATTCTTAAACAATTTTTGAAACAGATATAAATTTATCTCGTATCTTAAGTAACTCTAATGAAAAAGGATATCTGATGAAAAAAGCAATAATTACATTTTTCTCTTTTGTATTTATGTTTTCAATAGTGTCGGCAGCAAGAATTAAAAAAGAAACAGAAAAAGTCGACATGAACGGTGCTGATAAAATTATCCTAAAAGGAGAACTTGGAGCGGGTGGATTTAAAATACTGCCTAAGAATCAGGACGAAGCATTTATAGCCAATATCTCTTATTATCCCAAAAATGTCGAATATTGGGTAGATTCAAAAATACGTTCAAATAAGTGTTTTATCGATATTGGAAGTGAACGAACCAATAAACATTCTATGGACTCCGAAGAAAACAAATGGGAAATAATGCTGTCTAAAAAACACCCTATCGAAATTGATCTTGAAATAGGAGCGTGCAAATCCGACTTTGAGCTGGGCGGTATTCCAATTAAAGAACTTTCTTTAGATGTAGGTGCTGCTGATGCATCGATTTCTTTCTCTGAGAGAAACCCAATTCGTTTAAAGTCAATTGATATTGATGCAGGGGCATGTTCACTTGAAATGCAGGATATTGGAAACGCAAATTTTGAATCATTTAAAATAGAGGGTGGGGCAGGGTCATTTGATTTGGATTTTTTAGGTGATTATGAAGGTGTTTCTCGAATTGATATTGAAATAGGTTTAGGTTCAGCTGATATAGTCTTACCTAAAAATGTTCCGGTACAAATTCACACTGATGGTTCCAATTGGCTGTCATCAATAGATATTCACAATAACCGCTTAGATGAAATTAAGGATGATTTATATGAATCGGACGATTTTGAAGATGCCGATAATAAGATTATTCTAACTGTCTCAGTCGGTTTAGGCTCGGTTGATATACGATTTCGCAAATAAATTTTTACTCTGAATCAGATATTCAGTAAATATTCCGCTTGCCGAAAGATATAAAAATCAATTATAATCTTCGACAGGCTTTTTTTTATATCTATTGAACTTTTCAATAGTATAATGGTTATGATATATAAATTCAGAGGAGCATACATGAAGTTCTTACTTCCGATTATTTTCATCTTTACCTTGTCAGTCTCAGCATCAGACCGAGATGTCTCAATACAAGAGAATATATATACCGCTCGTGATAAAGTTATGACTGCGTTAGTACATATTCAGCCGGTGATAAAAAATTATGAAACCGGAGAAATGGAAAAACAAGCTATTATCGGGTCAGGAATAATTATTCACCCCGATGGGTATGTGGTCACAAATTATCATGTCGCCGGAAAAGCGGAGCGAATTATCTGTACACTTGCAGACAAAGAAATCGTGCCGGCAACATATATAGGCGGTGATCCTATGACTGATATTTCAGTCATAAAACTTGATTTATCCCATTATAAAAATAAAATCCATATTGCTGAGTTTGGGAATTCTGATACGGTACAAGTAGGACAGTATGTGATGGCACTTGGTTCGCCACTTGCACTTTCCCGTTCTCTTTCGTTTGGTGTCATATCTACCAAAGACAGATATTTTTCATCAAATGTCAGACTTCCAAGTGGGGAAAGAACCGGACGATACAATCTTTGGCTACAAACAGATGCTGCTATTAACCCCGGTAATTCGGGAGGACCTCTTGTTGATTTACAGGGGAAAATTATAGGTATCAATTCAAGAGCTCAAACCTATGCCAATAATATAGGGTTTGCAATTCCTATCAATGTTGTCAAAGCGGTTGTTGCCGAAATTATCGACCATAAAAAAGTTATTCGCTCATGGATTGGGCTGCATTGTCAACCACTTCAAGATTTAGAAGAATATTTCGGAACAAATAAAAATTCAGGAGTACTTATATCTTCCATTGACCCTGGGTCACCGGCGGATAAAAGTTTTTTAAAGGCGGGAGATATTATTTTAGAACTCGATAACAAACCGGTCTCTGCCAGATTTGTAGAGGAAGTGCCATATTTCTATAATCTGATTGCTCAATATAAACCGGGATCAGAAATTTTATTAAAAGTACTGCGTAACGATGAGACTTATAACTTTAAAGTTACGACAAAACAGTTAGGTGATTTACAGGGGGAAGATTTTGAATCTAAAGAATGGGGATTCACTATCAAAGAAATTACTCGCCAAATGCAGGTCGAAAATCAACTGGAGGATACAACTGGAGTATTAGTTGTTGGTGTGAAAAATGTTGGGGCTGCTGCTGACGGCGGACTACGTAGACGTGATATTATCAGTAAAATTAATAATACGAAAATTCAGAATTTTGAAGACTTTATTTCGTTATACAATGAGTTAACTATATCGAAGACTGAAAAAATTCTCTTAACCATTCACAGATCAGGTGCTACAAGATTTGTGTTGTTAGATTTAAGCAAAGAAAAAGAGAGTGATGTACAAGATGAATAAAAAAATAATATTTTTCATAACTGTCTGGATTATTTCTGTATGCGGTATACGAAGTATATCTGCTCAATCATTTGATTTTGAAAAATTACAAACAATAGTCGAGGATGTTTCGGTAGTCATTAATATGAAAGTTGCCTATTCTTTTGGAGCCCATTCCAACGAGCAGGAAGAAAGATATTTAGGAACTGTTGTTTCAGAAGACGGATTTGTGATATTTAACGGACTTACTCTTGGAGACCAAAGCCCTGTACTGGCTCTGACGGGAATGAATGTAAAAACGATTCCATCGGAAATTACAGTTACATTTTTAGATGGTGTCGAGTATGCTGCTGATTTTATCGGTGTTGACCGGTTTTCAAATATAGGTTTTTTGAAAATTAAAGCTGATGATAAAAAATTCAAAGCTCTCAAATTTAAAACAGACAAAAATTATCACGTTGGTGAATGGGTTGCACTCTATATGTTATTACCAGACTATATTCAACCTCCTCTTTCTGCTGATGTGGGAATGATTTCTACTTTGATAGAACTACCCGAAGAATTCCCTCTTATAGTTGGGTTCAATGCCTTGCAGATGACCTCGGTTTTATTTGATGAAGATCTCAATGCTATCGGTGTTTTAGGACGGCTTACTGATCCGACAAAATCAAACACAGACCAATCCGGCATGGTTGATTCTTTCGGTGCATTTGGAATGCCTCTGTTGGGTGTGATTACTGAAAAAAGACTTGCTAAAATGATTGCCAATCCTCCTCAAAAAGGAAAAACTGATAGAGGGTGGCTGGGTATTACGCTTCAGGCACTTACAACTAAAATGGCAGAATTTTGGAATTTGGATATTACAGGTGGTATTATTATCAATGATGTTGCCAGCAATTCCCCCGCATCTAAAGCCGGACTTGAAGTCGGTGATATTATTTTTGAAGTAAACGGTCAGCCGGTGGAAGTGAACAAAGAAGATAAAGTTCCGATTTTCCAACGAAAAATTGCCGAGATGGGTCCGGATGCATCAGTTGAGTTTACGGTATTAAAAAGAACTAATTCAAAAATTGATACGACAAAAGTTCTTGCTACTCTTGAAAAAACTCCGATGACTGCTACCGATTCACCGGAATATGAAAATAAAAAGCTTGAGTTTAAAGTGCGTGATTTGGTTTTTACTGACTTTTTATATAATAATTTAGATGCCAATACTTTCAAAGGTGTTGTTGTTTCTGAAATAAAATCAGGCGGAATAGCAGTAATTGAAGGACTGCAATATGGTGACATTATTCAAAGAATTTCTGACCAACAGGTTACATCTGTATCCGAAGTTGAAACTGTTATGGATGATTTAGCCGAAAAGAAAGTTGATGAAATTATTTTCTTTGTTTGGAGAAACCAAAAGACTTTATTTGTGAATGTCAAAACCGACTGGTAGTAAAATGTTGGGTTCGGCTTATAGAATTAGTAGGGTTGGAGGCATGCCTCAACCTTTCATTTGTACCGACAGGGCATTGCCCTGTCTAAGAGATACATGCACTGGTACCACAACGCTTGCGTTGGGTTGAAATAATCTCATAGATTTCAAGTACAATATTCTCTATCCCTTGATACTTGTGGGCGGCTCGCCTAGGCGAGCCCTCGTCTGCCCCCTTAATCTATACATATCTTTTATTAATTTCTTATTATGTTTCATATTTAATGAACGAAGATATCTAACAGATTGTCAATTATAAAAAAATGGATCCCAGATCAAGAGGCTGTGTCACAATAGGCAATGTCTGTTCACAAACCCACTTCGTGGCTTCAGGAACAGACATAACATGGAAAGATTAATTAATTAATCGTTAGTATTTACTTGCACTATAACTCTAATTAGTCATGTAAAACTGTTTTCCTTTATGATGATACATAATTAGAGTAGTATCTTTATATATTCTTTGTCCTTGCTCATCAAGATAAGATAATGATATGTCAAACAAAAGTGAGTCTATATTATTTGGGACTGTTATTTTTTCAAACTTAAATATATAATAGCAATCCTCGATAACTTTTTTTTCACCAATAATTAATTTATGTTTCTGAGAGCTAAAACTAATATTTACACTTTCAATTAATAAATTTTCAAATACCATTAGTTTAAAATCAGTACAATTATCATCTCGAGGGTTAACACTAAGCCGAATAAAAAACAAGCTATCATTTTTATTCTTTAAATCAACATCTGCTTCAAAATTATAACCAAAAGAAAACAAATCAAATTCAAAAGTATTTCCAATTTGTTTATGTGACTTATGTTGATCAAAATAATTGTAATAAGCAATACCACAACTGGAGCAATATAAAAGTAGTAATAAACTACTCAAGTATAATAATTTATTAATAAACATATACACTCCTTACTCTATACGCATCTTCGTAAAAATTCACAAAATTATTCCTAAACCCTTCAAGAGGTGCACGGGTGCCCCATCCGCTTGGGGCTTGTTGATTATTCGTGGGCGGCAGACGCCCTCGTCTGCCCCTATTAATCTATACATATCTTTTATTA
>CALCCW010000341.1:0-8169 GCA_937900185.1 uncultured candidate division Zixibacteria bacterium
GACTTAGACTGTGTGAGTAGTGAGGTATCTTGTGTAGAGAATAGATGGGTAGAAGCGATGTTTATACTGCAGACACATGGTTACTGTTCTGTCAGTACTTGTATACATGTGAGATATGGAGTGTGTGTATTGTCATTTTCTGTTTTTTTTTTTTAATGATACGGCGACCACCGAGATCTACACTCTTTCCCTACACGACGCTCTTCCGATCTTATAAAATCACTGAAATTGTTTTAAATTGACTGGAAGTACCGATAACAAGACCGCAAAACACCGGGAATCATTCCGGAGAAGGCCCGTGACCAATCCCGGAGAAGCCCCGTAACCAATCCCGTAAAAGTACCGTGAAAAACCGTAAATATAACAAGAAATAGGCTGTATAAACACATCAATTACTTAGTTCGAACCTCCAAATCACACAAAAATAACCAAATATAACGAATTACTTTCCTTAACTAGCTTTCTTCTTTGAATTCTTGTCGCTGGAAACCATGAATTCAAAAGGGATTTCGATAGGTATATATGGTTCAAGTCCCTGCGCCGCTATTATTTTACAATGAAATTAATACGCAAAAAGTTACATCTACAAAATAATGTGAAAATTTGGCTGAGGACAAATTGGGGACAGTTTTGAAAAAACTAACTATTTTACTCAAAGCAATAAGAATGTTTATTTCTCTTTTGATTAAGAATTATCACCATAAGCAGATAAGACAGCTTGCTCCATCTGATTAATCTCGTCATCTGATAGAAAATCAAAATGATTACTACGTTTACGAATTGATAATTTACCATTATTTTGTAAACAAAACCGAATGAAAAGATCTATTTTCTGATCAGGCATATCCACTATTTCCTGAATAGCATCTTTGGTTTCATCATAATTTGCTAGGAATGCTAACTCACTAGATAGCTCTGTCTCAATCGTTTGATCAATGAATTTAAAAAGTGCTTCTGCTTGAGGTGTCATATCAATAAAGCGATACCACTTGGCAGTGTCGTTATGAATTGACATATGGCCTTCTTTATCAAGTGAGTACTCCACCAATGGCATGAGTTGTTTTGAGAACGATTCTAAAGAGTTATCATATTCAGAAGAGTTTTTTAGCATAGCTGCCGAAATAGGAAACATAATATCTTTTGGAGTGAAGTTTCGTCTAGCAAATATGTTATGAATTAGGAACCGGTGTATTCGACCGTTACCATCTTCAAATGGGTGTAAAAAAACAAATCCATAGGAAATAGTAGATGCTTGAATTACAGCAGATATATCACTTACATCCATTCGTTCATGTGCTGTTATTAACCCTTGCATTAGATCAGTCAAATCTTCAGGCTTTGGACATGCAAAATGTATCTTTTCTTTTTGAAAGGCTACTGTCTCTCCAACATAATTTTGATTTGTACGATAATCTGAATCACGAAACCGTTCATCGACAATACGATTCTGAAGTTCTATAAATTTATTTTTCTGACAGAAATTTTCTCGTTCAGCAATTTGAAGTAGTGCTACAAAACGTTCAGTTCTTGTTGAGCTTGGTTTTATATGTTCAATCTCAAAAGAAGATTTTGTTTCTTTGGTATAAAGATAGCTTAGAGCTCTCTTCAACAATTTAGGTGAATATGTTGAAATAACTTTCTGACACCGATTATGAAGGTCTTTAGTTTCAAATTCACTAAGGATATTGGTTCGGCGAACCATTGGACAAAAATTCCTATTACCTAATAAATTATCATTTATCCGTTGACGTTTAACCTTATGAGCAGGGGAGAATGAGTTTCTCCTGTAACCAAGAATGGTTGTAGGTGGTTTCATTGATACGTAAATGTATGTACTACAGTGTTACTGTTATATATTTCCATTTTTTTAAAATGTATTATATGCAAAAAAAATTATGAAATTCGTTTTGAAAAACGAAGAGCCGATAAACCGAATACACTGATACCATAGATAGTAAGAATGACAACCTGAAAAGTAAGATCTTGAAGTCCGGCTCCTTTCATCATAATCGCCCGAACAATCTCCATGAAGTAACGCATTGGGTTTAGATAAGTTATATACTGCATCCAGATAGGCATATTTGTGATAGGTGTGAAAAATCCGGAAGTCAAAATTGCGAAAACAGAGAAGAACCAGGCAAAAAACATTGCCTGCTGTTGAGTCGATGTTATATTTGAAAAAAACAATCCAATTCCAAGCGGTGTGATTAAGTATAGTCCCGAAAGTGAAAAGAGTAATACTGACGATCCAACAAAGGGAACCTTAAACCAGAGTACTCCAAAAGTTAAAGCAATGATAATCTCGAGTAGACCCAAAAGAGCAAAAGGAATAATTTTACCAAGCAGCAGCACCCACCCTTTGATAGGTGTTACTAAAAGCTGTTCAAGCGTTCCCACTTCTTTTTCACGTACAATAGCCATAGCTGTCAACATCACCGTAATCATTGTAAGCAGTGTTGCAACTATTCCCGGAACCATAAAATATACTGACTCCGCCTCAGGATTGTAAAGTACATCAAAACGTATTTCACCTTTCGGCTTAATGTTATAATAATTTTGAGTATACAATTGCATAATTTGCAACATGTATCCAATACCAATTGATGTAGAGTTGGCATTGGAACCGTCTGTAATTAATGAGATTGTAGGCTTATCTTTATTCATCAGCTTTTCAGAAAAATCATTGGGGATAATAATCGCCATATCGGAGGAACTGTTCTTGAAATTGTTCTCAAGATTTTTTAGAGCAATTACTTCGTCATTGGGTTTAAAATAATTATTAGCCGAAGTGGTTTGTATTAGCTCTCTTGATTGAGAGGAATGGTCAAAATCATACACATCAAGGTCGAGATTTTTAACATCAAAATTTACAACATATCCGAATAAAAGAAGTTGGATTATTGGCAGCAGAAATATTAATCTCAGCATATTTTTGTCACGGAAGACCTGAATAAATTCTTTTTTTATCAATCCATAAAGAGCCTGATACATTCTATGCTATCCTTGTTGAGAATTTTTTGGATGCTATAAACATTAGTACAGCCATTAAAATAATAAGATATAATCCTTGAGCAGCTAAAATTTCCACACCGGCACCTTTAAGAGTGATCCCTCTGATTATTGTTATAAAAAATTTAGCCGGTATGATATTGGAAAAAATTTGAAGCGGTATAGGCATATTTTTAATAGAAAAAATAAATCCGGAAAGCATCATTGGCGGAAGAAGTGTTACAGTCAAAGCTAACATCATGGCAACCTGCTGAGTTTTTGAAATAGCTGAAATCAAAATACCGAGTGCAAGAGCAGCAGCGATATAGATTAACCCAAAAGCCAGCAGCAGTAGCTGTGACCCTACAAAAGGAATATCAAAAAGAATCTTAGCAACTGCTAAAACAAGAAAACCGTCTAAAAGTCCAAGCATGATATATGGGATAATTTTCCCTAATAAAATTTGTCTGGTACTCACCGGAGCGGTCAGAAGCTGTTCCATTGTACCGGTTTCTTTCTCACGGGCAATAGTGATTGATGTTAATAAAGCAGAAATCATCATCAGGATAATCCCCACAAGTCCCGGAACAAAAAAATGAGATGATGTCAAATCAGGGTTATATAAATTTTGAACAGCAATTTCTATTTTTGGAATCTCTATCCCATTGGGGAGATGATCAAGTAAATAAAGGTTAAGCACTGCCTTGGAAAAATTTAAAACAGCAGCACTCAGATTGTTATCAGAGCCGTCGATTGTCATTCCCAACTCAAAGTGTCTGTTGTTTAAAAGAGCTTCGGAAAATCCGGGACGAATATACAGGATAGCTGTTGCTTGAGAAGAACGTAAAAGAGCTTCGGGGTCATGTTCTGACGGTTCGGTGTCGGGTCTTGAGAAATATGTCGATTCATAGACAGCATCAACAAGCTCTTTTGATTCTAAGGTTTTATCATAATCTATCACTGCCACTGTAATATTATTTATATCTAAGGTGATGGCATAACCGTAAAGGAAAGTCATCATAATAGGCATAGCAATAGCAATGACCAATGATTTGGGGTCACGCAGGATGTGATAAAATTCTTTGATGGCTATAAATTTAACTTTACGCATTATTGACCTCTCTACAGTTAATCAGGTCGATAAACATCTGTTCAAGATTTTCTGCTTTATATTTTTCTACTAACTCAAACGGTTTTCCTATTTCAATTATCTTTCCTTGATGCATAATTGAAATCCGTCCGCAATATTCAGCTTCATCCATATAGTGAGTAGTTACAAAAATTGTAACACCCTCTTCAGCCAAACCATAGAGAACAGACCAGAATTTCCTTCTAAATATAGGATCAACACCGCCGGTAGGTTCATCTAAAAATAGTAGTTTAGGCTGATGCAAAAGAGCAACTGCCAAAGCCAACCGCTGACGCCATCCGATAGGAAGCGAATGTGCCTGTCTTTTGAGAAATTCATCAAGCTCCAGTTTGTCAGTCAACAATTCAAGACGATTTTTTATATCCTTTTTATTCATCCCGTAAACTGTACCGTAGAAATTTATATTTTCCAGTCCGGTCAGTTCACCGTAGAGTGAAAATTTCTGTGACATATAACCGATTTTGGTTTTAATTTTTTCAGATTCATTAATTATGTCACATCCGGCAACCTTCCCATTTCCGCTTGTTGGCAGTAAAAGACCGCAAAGCATTCTAATAGCGGTAGTTTTACCGGCACCGTTTGCTCCTAAAAACCCAAAAATCTCACCTTTTGAAACATTAAGAGATATTTCATCAACTGCTTTAAATGATCCAAAATGACGAGACAGTTTATGTAACTCAACAGCGTAGCTCATGATTGCTGCTCCATCAACTGAATAAAACTATCTTCAAGACTTGGTTTGATTGGTTTGATTTGAGTTGTTATAATTTTAATCTTTATTAATTCATCAACATAATTATCAATACTATCATCGTGATTTAAGTACAGATGCATTCCAGCTCCAAATCTTCTGGCTTCCAGTCCTTTGATATTGTTAAGCTGTCTGTCCAATGAAGCTGTCGGTTCTGCATCAAGATAGAATAATTGTCCATCAAATAGAGCGGGAAGTTCATCAGGGCTGCCTTCGGTTAATTTCTTTCCGTCAAAAATAAAACAGGCGTGGTCAGCCCGAGCTACCTCATCCATATATGGTGTTGATACTAAAATAGTGACACCTTCGTTTTTCAGATTAAGAAGAATCTCCCAGAACTGTCGGCGAGAGAGCGGGTCAACACCGGTCGTTGGTTCATCAAGCAAAAGAACTTTAGGGTCATGCATCAAAGAGCAGGATAGTGCCAGTTTTTGTTTCATGCCGCCTGAGAGAGCGGCTGCCCGCCGGTTTTTAAATGGTTTCAGGTTAGAGAAACGGTACATTTCTTCGACTCGCTTATCAAAATCTTTACCGGTTACATCAAATATACCGGCATAAAACCTTAGATTTTCTTCAACTGACAAATCGGGGTAGAGTGAAAATATCTGAGGCATATATCCAAGCATCGGTTTTATTTTATCAAACTGTTTGGTAACATTCATACCGTCGATCGTAATCACACCGCTGTCAAGGTCAAGAAGATTGCAGATGGCTCGAATCAGAGTAGTTTTACCGGCACCGTCCGGTCCGGCAAGAGCGGTAATCCCTCCCGACGGTACAGCCAAGGAAAAATTATCAACTGCTGTGATATTTCCGTAGGTGCGGGAGACCTCTTTTATGTCAAGGAAGTTATTCATGGTCAAAGGTTACATAAACCGGCATACCGATTTTTAACTTTCCGTCAATGTTATGAATTCTAATTTTTACGGCATACACAAGATTAGCCCGTGATTTTTTAGTCTGTATATTTTTCGGTGTAAACTCAGCCTCTTCCGATGTCCAGATAACTTCGCCAGTGTAATTTTTTGTTTCCGTTTCTGTATCAATTGTGGCTTTGTCACCGATTTTAATTTTAGCAAAATCTTCAGTAGGCAAATAAACTTTGACATTGAGTGAAACAAGGTTTGAAATTTTTGCTATCGGTTTACCGGGGACCAAAAGTTCTCCTTGCTCAATAAATTTATCAGTAACTATTCCATCAATACTGCTTGTAGGGTAGCAGTCGGAAATAGTTCTTTTGACTTTGTCCACTTCTATTTGAATTTTTGTAATCTCAGTTTTAATAGTTTTAAGATTTGTTTGAGCTGTTTTGGCATTTAGGGTCGCCTGAGTTAGTTCATGCTCAATTTGATCAAGCTGTTTGGATGTTCCTGTTCCTGACTTAAACAAAGTTGAGATACGTTTTTGTTCTTTCTGTAAATAAGATTCAGATTCTTTAGCCTTTTGAAGTTGAATTTCAGCAGACTGTAACTGTGCCATCGCAACTTTTTTAGATGATTTGACCAGTTCAAGTTGTAGAATCAATTTGCTTGTATCAATAAAAAGCAAAGTGTCGTTTTTGCTGATAGTTGTACCCTCATCAAAATTCAACTGTTCAACCCGTCCACCTGTTTCGGCTGAGACAATTATTTCGTCTGCTTCTAAAAGCCCTGAACCTCCGGCAGCTTCTTTGTTTTCTTCACATCCGTAAATCACAAAAAGAAACAGCATTAATATTAAGAAACGCAGTTTTGTCATTTTATTTTCCTTCTTTCAATTTTTCATATCCAATTAAATAGTTGTATTGATTTAAAATAATATGATAGTCAGCTTCTGAAGAATAAAGCATCGACTCCGCTTGGCTTAGATTGGTTTCAATATCAAGAAGGTGATTGGACGACATTACTCCTTCATGATTTTTTATCTGTGCCAGTCGAAAGTTTGATTTAGATATTTCATAATTTTTTAAAGCCGTAGTGTAACTTGAGAAAGCTAACTTTAAACTTTCATAAGCAAGTTGTGCTTGTTTTTGAATCTGTTCATATATCCTGTCATATTCATGGCGGCTTGATTCAAGCTGATATTTTGCCATAGACATTTTTGATTTGGTTTTACCGCCGAGGTTCAACGACCAATTAAGTACTGCACCTATGGTATAGTTGTCATTAAAGTCTTCTTCAAAAGGAGAAATATTAGGCTTACCGTATGAGTAACCGCCAAACAGATTTAGATTTGGTGCATAAGATGCTTTGTTCAGTTTCAAAAGCGATTTGCTTACAGCTATCATTGAACGTGAGACCATAAGTTCAGGTTTATTTTCATCAATATCGTGAACTATTTCTTTGTTCAATGATTCGGGTGTTTGAGGGAGGGAAGAAATATTTATTGGTTCATCGATATCAAGCCCCAGCAGAATAGAAAAAACAATTTCTTGACGGTGGCGGTTGTTGTTTGATTGTTCAAATGCCAAAGCAGCATTGTTGTATGCAAATTCAACCTCAATCAAATCCACCGAATCAGCTGCACCGGCATCATATAACGATTGAATATTTTTTCTGACCAGCTCGGTTCTTTTCAAAGATGAATGAGCGGCATCAACAAGTTTGTCTGCTTTATACAGTTTAAGGTATTCCTGTTTAGCCATAAAACGAATATCGTCAGATGATTTTTGAAGGAGTGCTTTCTTGATTTCAAAGTTAGCTTCGGCAAGGTTCACTGCTGATGCTATCTTACCGCCGGTGTAAATAGGAATGCTGATTTTTAAGTCGGTTTGATAAATCTCATGCAGACCAATATCACGCTGAAAACTTACTCCCGGTAAATTAATATCAAAAGTTGATATATCGCTGTTATAAAGAGCTGTTGCTTTAATCGAAAGATTTGGGTAACGCTCGGCACGAGCGGCACTCAAATTGGAGCGATATGCTTCACTTTCAGTTTTTGCTTTTTTTAGTTCAAACGAGTGATGTAAAGCCATCTGTTCAGCCTCGGTGATTGTAATATCAACAGCACCAGACGGTGAGTTAAAGATGATTATGCAAACAAGTAGTAATAGTATTTTCTTCATTTTACGAGAACCCCGTTTAAAAAAAGTTCAACCACCGCATCTTTGCGGTCGGCTAGAAATTTATCAAAATCGACAACATTCAGAATATTAGTTGCAATTGGCATGATGATGAAAAACCCAATATTCATAGAAATCAAAGAAATTATTGCTTGTTTGACATCTAGATCGGAAGAGCACACGTCTGAACTCCAGTCACACTGATATATCTCGTATGCCGTCTTCTGCTTGAAAAAA
>CALCCW010000342.1:0-5131 GCA_937900185.1 uncultured candidate division Zixibacteria bacterium
CGAGATATATCAGTGTGACTGGAGTTCAGACGTGTGCTCTTCCGATCTAATATGATACCAAGCCCTAAAATTCTGAAAAAATAATCAACTCCTGCTGAGAATGCTGATGAAAAAGAATATGAACCTCCCCGCTCTATGCGGTTCACAGAATCAATAATTGATGCTGTAGAAAAAAGTCCCATGAGTCCCATAATTATGCCTAAGGGTAAAAGTCCTAGGTATGACGCAATAAGTGCTTTTGGGTCAATATTTTCCATCATTGTTATATCAAACGGATTAGACGGTGATATGCCAAGCATATACTCAAACTTTAAATTAAAACCGGTTGCAGCGGCAAACATACCGAATATCCATAACCATTTATACTGCCATGCTATTTCAAATGAGCGGCTGACCATTCTTCCATAATCCATCTCTGTTTCCTCTTGTAACAATTTATATTTTATATACTAAAAAACGTTTGATATATTCAATAAATCAACTTTAATTTAAGAGAATCTGAAACTTTATTTCAAACAGGGAAATAATATGATAAAAAATCTCTTTGTAACATGTGTATTTATATCTGCTCTCTTTGTAACTTTTACAGGGTGCGGGAAAAAAGTAGAAAAAGATACTCAATCATCGGCTCCAACTGAATTAAAAGATTCTGTTGTAATTGTTACTATTGGGGTAGATTCTCTCAATGTTTTGGAAGTTCTCAAAGTAAGCCACGAGGTAAACGAAGTATCATCGGCGATGGGGACTTTTGTAAAGGGTATAGATGGCGTTGAAAATAATATGTCTACTTTTTGGTTTTTTGAAATAAATGGCGAGATGGCATCAAAAGCAGCCGATAAAATAATGACTGTTTCAACTGATACTATAAAATGGTATTACCGCCAACCGGGGACAGAAAAGCCGGTTGAAGACACTGATACGTTGTAGAAATAAGATAGCAACAGCAGGTCAGAACCATTTAGTGGTTCTGACAATATTGGCGTAAATACTAAAGATTTCATCCATACGAATCTACTTACTAATCCCAAAATCTTTCTCATTGCCTGATTCCCTATACCGCTTTATATTCAACCGTATGAATATTGATATACAAAAAATACAAAACGACCCAAAATCGTTTTTCTTAATTGCCGGTCCATGCGTGGTCGAGTCTGAAGAAATCTGTATGCACATCGCCGAATCGGTCAAAGCAATAACCGACAAACTGCAAATCCCGTACATTTTCAAAGCATCATTTAAAAAAGCTAATCGTTTATCGGCAGGTTCGTTTTCAGGAATCGGCGATGACAAAGCTTTGGCTATTTTACAAAAAGTAAAAGAAAAATATAATCTTCCAATCTGTACTGATGTACACGAAACAATCGAAATAGACAAAGTTGCCAAAGTCGCAGATATACTTCAAATCCCAGCCTTTTTATGCCGTCAGACTGATTTAGTCGTCAGAGCTGCCGAATCGGGGTGTTGGGTTAATATCAAAAAAGGGCAGTTTTTGGCTCCTGAAGATATGGCAAAAATCGCAGGTAAAGTTGACAACGGAAAAATTATGCTGTGTGAACGGGGAAGTTCATTCGGCTATCGCAACTTAGTTGTTGATTTTCGGTCGCTTTTAATTATGAAAGAAACCGGATGTCCTATTGTGTATGATGCCACCCATTCGCTTCAATTACCGGGAGGCGGCGGAGCGGTCTCTACCGGGCAACCGCAGTATATTATCCCGATGGCAAAAGCTGCTGCATCAATTGGGTTCAACGGGCTTTTTGTCGAGACTCATCCCAACCCAAAAGAAGCACTCTCCGATGCAGGTGCGATGCTTCCGCTTGACCAACTGGAACAACTTTTAACAGAAGTTCTCAAAGTAAAGAAAGCTGCCCATTGATGAGTAAACTGACACCACAAGAATTTGTCGAACGGTTTAAAAATATAAAACTATTAGCGTTAGATGTTGATGGTGTCTTAACTGATGATTCCATATATTTTGGACCTGACGGTTTCGAGTTAAAAAAATTCAATATCTCTGATGGTCTCTTTATGGTTCTCTCAATGCGTGCCGGACTTGAACTTGCAATTGTTTCAGGCAGACATTCTGCAGCAACCGACACACGAATGAACGATTTAGGGGTCAAGCATGTATTACAGGCAAAACTTGAAAAATCAAAATATGACGGTAAGGTTCTCAAAGGAACCCAAAGCAAAGTAACCATGATAAAACCGTTATTAAAAGAACTTCATATTTCATTTAAACAGGTTGCATTTGTCGGAAATGAAATTTTAGATATTAAACTCGCCAAAGAGTGTGGACTTTCTATAGCGGTGGCGGACTCATCAAAACAACTTCTTGACATTGTTGATTTTGTCACTGAAAAAAATGGCGGTCAGGGGGCTGTTCGGGAAGTATTAGAATATTATTTTAAAGCAATCAATAAAGATGCGAATGATTATTTGATATGAGTAAATATAAAAAACAAGCAAAAGATGTTATCCTTTTAGAAGCCGAAGCGGTAAAAGCAATGGCTGACAATCTCGATGAAAATTTTGACCGTGCGGTAGATTCTATACTGCTTTGTAAAGGTCGCGTGATTGTTGCAGGTATGGGGAAATCCGGTCTTATCGGCAAAAAAATTGTCGCAACATTTAATTCAACAGGTATCTCATCATTTTTCTTACATCCTGCCGAAGCAATGCACGGCGATTTAGGTTTGATGCGTGATGATGATATTTTAATGCTGATTTCAAAATCTGGTCGGCTTGGTGAAATGGAACAACTTATTTCTACTGCCCGAAGACTCGCTGTTCCTATTGTTGTGCTGTGCGGGACTGTCGATTCAGAATTATACCAACGGGCTGATATGCCTTTGGATTGTTCGGTCAATCGGGAAGCCTGTCCCAATAATCTGGTGCCGACATCATCATCAACAGCCGCTTTAGTCATGGGCGATGCATTGGCGGTAGCACTGCTTCAGGCACGAAATTTTTCTGCTGAAGATTTTGCAGCCTTTCATCCGGGAGGTTCTTTAGGGCGTAGACTTTTGACAAAAGTTTCCGATGTGCATCACGATGGCGGTGAAATTCCGATTGTCAAACAAGATGCTTCCATGAATGATATGATTTTACAAATGACCTCGAAACGACTCGGCTGTGTGGTCACTATTGATGATTCAGGTAAACTGCTTGGGATTTTTACCGATGGTGATTTACGCCGTTTAGCAGAGAAGTCCGACAGCTTTTATAAACTGAAAGCATCCGATGTTATGATACAGAACCCAAAGACTGTCGATGTCGAGGCACTTCTTGATAGAGCTTTACAGATGATGGAGAAGTATTCTATCAGCCAACTCCCGACAGTTGATGCAACCGGCAAACTATACGGTATTGTCCACCTGCACGATATTTTGAAATCAAAGTTAGTATAGAAAAATAAGATGTCGAAACCGCAGGGGTTTCGACCTACCTAGCTGTGAGGCTGTGTCGCAATGTTATTTTAGTTGCGATATTTAATTGTTATGTTGGTTATTGAAGTCGCAAAGCGGGCTTGTGAACCAACATTATGTATTGCGACACAGCCTCTTGATTTGGAATCCAGAAATGGGTGGCTACCCAGTTATATATTGGCACTAAGTCACCCTGAGCGGAGTCAAAGGGTGGAGTATGTAAATATAGTAAAAATGTAGTAGTAGGTTGGCGTTCCGATTCCAAAAAATATAATTGTGAGAAACCCGACATTGTTTTTTTATCAAAACTTTATTTAAATTCTACTCAACTCCTTTCCGTCGCAGACGGAAACCAGTGCAGAAACGGTTAGAGCAAATTTATTGAGTCAGCAATATTTTTATAATTGTTGTTTCCCCTCTCCCAAGTTGTACAGGGATGTTTTTGTTTTAAATTTTGCCATATTGTTCCTGTTCTGGACTCCGTTCGCAAAGACTGAATGGAGGGTTTATCAACAAGCCCCTTGGGGTGTGGAACTGTTCAAGAATAGAAACCGACCCCAAGGGGTCGGCTACTCAGTTAATGTCATTCCCAACTTGATTGGGAATCCAAAAGAATTTCGAAACTGCAGGGATTTCGACCTACAAAAACTACAACTCCTTTCCGTCGAAGACGGAAACCAGTGCGGAAACGATTAGAGCAAATAAAACGATACATATTTAAGATTGTTTTATTTTAAGTAATAAATCATTACAAGCAACTCTGACTCTTTGTTGCTCAATTTCTGACCATAAATGTTTGGGTCGATTATGTGCTTCTTCAGTTCGTCCTTTAAGAATAGGAGCCAATAAGGAATTTAATTCTTTTTTTTTAAAGGGAATAATATCTTTAAATATCTCCCACTTCTGAATTATTGCTCGTTGCAAATCAGGGAGTGTAGTGAAGTATATTAATTCATTATTATCAGCTACTTTCCTTTTTTTCATTGTATCACTTGCATTTTGATATGCGATTTCACCGATTGACTCCTGGAGAGCTATTACCCAATTATCTGCATATTTTGATCTGTATTGTTGTTTAATCAATTTTCGAAGATTCAATTCTACAGCTCTAATATATCCAAAGCAGGTTAGTTCTAAATTTGATTCTCTATTTTGATTTTTGTTTTCAGTAGACTTGTTTAATAGATTATTAAAATGTTTCTCTGCACGAGCTTGATTCTCTTGAAAGTTGTTATTAAAAGAATCAAAAAATAATTGTTCTTGCTCGGTATAGCTAAAAATCTCATGCCCTATTTTTGACTGCAAAACTTCTATAGTCTCAAAAGAGTTATTTACCATACTTCCTATATGTTCTGGAATTACATCGACATCTTCGAGAGGCATTTCAAACAAATCTATAATTGTTGATGATATTTTTTTAATATCCAACAAATCAATCAATTTTAGAACTCTTAATTTAAGACTAGTATTGAATTTGAGCATTGGATCTGGATTAAACCACATATATGCATTTGCAGATCGGAAGAGCGTCGTGTAGGGAAAGAGTGTAGATCTCGGTGGTCGCCGTATCATTAAAAAAAAAAAACTCAAATCACACTGATATAACTCGTTTGCCGTCTTCCGCTTGAAAAATAAACACTCTATCCTGCCTGTCCCGCCATCTCACCATATCATGCATCCATACTGTATGCGTTGTATACACC
>CALCCW010000343.1:0-6674 GCA_937900185.1 uncultured candidate division Zixibacteria bacterium
TATACTATAATAAAAAGAACAACAAAAAGATTAAAAATTTTATATTTTTTCCGATAATTAGAGTAATGATTCACCTTTATCTATAGACAGGCAATTAAAAACATGGAAATAAATCGAAGATTATTCATAAAAGACTTAAGTAAATATGCCAGTAGCATATTAGTTGGTGGCTACATACTTGATTCTACTTTATTTTCACCTGCTCAAGTTCAAGCATCTCTTATTTCAAATGTTTATATCGCCAAAAACGGGACACCTGCTGAGAATGTTGCTAAAGTTATAAATATGAAATATGGTGGAATTGAGAATTTTATTGGATCGGATGATGTTGTTGTCATCAATCCTAACGGGCAATGGGTGGCACAGGGAGCATCAAATTGTGCCTGTTGTATGGGGTTGATAGATCTGATTTTAAATCGCCCAGGTGGTTTTAATGGTGAAATTATTTTTTGTGAGAATACTCAAGGGCAACCCGGTTACTGGGATGCGACACCAAGTCAACTAATTAGAAATGGACCTTATAATTTTAATGACATGATTATTTATTACCATAATAATGGTAATCTCAACGTCAATGGTGTTAGATTGTTGAGGAATCAAGATAATAACGTATTATGGCCTGTTATTAGCTCACCTATGGAAGGTCAAGGTTGGGTTCGTCCCGAATGGACATCTCCTATATCCGGCTGTTTATTCTACCTACCATATCCTGTTATAAGATCGCCATATTCTAATAAATTAATAGATTTAAAAAATGGTGTTTATGATAATGGTTATGCTAACCAGCCAGACTTAAAGTTTATTAAAGTTCCAACTCTCAATAATCACGGTGGAGGAGGGACTCAGGATTATGCGGGTGTGACAAGTGCTACAAAATCATTTTTAGGAATCGCAGAATTAGAAAACAGTACTTATGCTTATTTTAATGATAATATTCATGGTAATTTGCATGCCTATCATGGCGTTAGATGTACAAGCGATGCGAATGTAGCGGCATTTTTAACAGGTGAAGCTGTTGCGGGTTGGATGGACACGTGTCGTAAACCAGATTTACATCTCACAACAGCTGAATGGGTTGGATGGGAATCTCGGACCAGCTCTGGAGCTGTGAATGCAAAAACTGTCGGTATTTGTGAAGATCCCGTCTCTTTAGATTATTATATGAGTAAATATGTTTTATGGCCTACTTATACAACTCAGCAATATTTTAATCCCGATTATGATGTTTCTAATAATAAAACCAGACAAACTTTAGATGGATGTAGAAGTTTAGGATATGGTACTGTAAATGAGTTGGAAATGGGTGTTTTTGTTTACGACTTCAATAATCCCTCTATTAATAGATTTGATATAGATAGAATGATTAAGTTGTTTCGAGAAGGACAAGCAACTGAACAAGATGTATTAGATTTGATAGATCAATATAACTCAGGTTTATAATATCATTAACTCAAGAGACAAACGAGATTTAATTTGAAAATAATTATGAATTTGATAAATAAATTATTTGGTAATATAAAAATATATAAAATAATTTTGTGGGTTAAGAAAGGGTATCAATCCGAACAACAAAAAACATACAGAGATGAACAATTCTGTAGCATTGGTGAAAATGTTGTTATTGACAAAAATGTAAGTATCAATATGCCTGAAAGAGTAATTCTAAAAGATAGAGCACTTATCCATAGTGGTGCAATTATTAATTCCACCGGTGGATTGTGCGTAGGTGTCAATTCGGGTATAGGTTATAACAATATAATTTTTACAGCCCAACATCAACATCGAGATGCAGAAACAATTCCTTTTAATAATATAGGAGAATTAAAACCTGTAATAATAGAAGATTATGTTACTATGGGGTTTGGAGTTATGGTTTTGCCAGGGGTAAGGATTGGTGAGGGAGCTATTATAGGTATGGGTTCTGTCGTAACAAAAAATGTTCCTCCCTTAGCCATTGTTTTAGGAAATCCAGCAGAAGTTCTAATGTATCGAGACAAAAAGCATTATGATAAATGCAAAGATGAGAATAAATTTCAATCGCAAGCTATTGACAATTATGAGTATATCATATCTCCATTTATCAAAAGGAGATTTTTGAAAGAATTAAAAGAATTAGGAATTCTTTGAATATAAATTTTATTAAATTATGTACAATACTTATTAATATTGCTGAATAATAAGTATTCAATAAAAATTAAGACAATCTATACACATGACTAATGAAAGATTGTCATCATTTAAATCTTCAATGGACTATGTATTCTTGTCTGTCCTGATAAATCTTGATATTATTGAATAGAAATATGTACATATAAGGATTTAATATCTTATTATTTTGTATATAAAAATTAACTTAAAATAAGTGCACTGTTTTAAAAACATAAAGAATAATAAAAACATTGAACACCGAAAATATAAACACAGATAAAACAAATTATCGGAAAATCTTAGGTCAATCTTCAATCTATGTTATTGGAATAATGATTTCAAAATTAGTCGGTTTTGTGATGATACCGATTTATACGAATTATTTAGTTCCAGCTGATTATGGAATACTTGAGTTATTAACATTAACTACTGACATAATAACAATTCTTATTGGAGCAGGGCTTGCTCAAGCTGTCATGAGACTTTATTTTGAACATAAAGATAGAATCATCCAGAATTCCATAATATCAACATCGTTAATATCAAGTATCTTTATTTTTACACTTATCTTTGGGCTCTTAGCATATAAAAGTGATTTGGTCTCAAATTTAATATTTGGCTATGATGATGAGAGCAATTACTTTAATCTTACTTTTATCACCATGATATTTTCAGCTGGAATCGAGATACCTTTAACATTTTTAAGGGCTAAACAAAAAAGCATTTCATTCGTTTTTATTAATTTCATTAAGTTAGTGATTCAACTTTCATTAAACATATACTTTATTGTAGTTCTCGAATATGGTATTTTAGGAGTACTGTATAGTGGACTAATATCTTCTTTTCTAATTGGTGGATACTTAACTATTAGCACATTTTATAGCACAGGTTTCAATTTTTCAATTCTTCGTTTTAAACAACTTTTACATTTTGGTTCCCCCTTAATTATTTCAAATATTGGAGCTTTCATCCTCACTTTTTCAGATAGATATTTTCTTAATTACTATTCTGACTTAACTGAGGTTGGGATATATTCTCTTGCTTATAAATTTGGAATGCTTGTATCTCTGTTAGTATTAAGCCCATTTTATCAATATTGGACATCTGAGATGTTTTTGGTTGCTAAACGTAATGATGCACAAAAAACATTTCGTGATATGTTCACATATTCTACATTTCTTACAATTCTTTTTTGTTTGGTGTTATCTATTTTCATTCCTGAAGTTATAAAGATTTTAACGCCTGAGCCATATTGGAAAGCGAGCGAAATAGTACCAATTATATGCCTTGCTTACATTTTTGTTGGAATGTTTAACTTTACAAGTTGCGGTATATTGATTACTAAGAAAACACGTCTGTTAGCATATTCTACGATAATTGCTGTATTTGTTAATATTTGTATGAATTTTCTACTCATTTCAAAGTGGGGGGCATATGGAGCAGCTTATGCAACTGTGGGATCATTTTTTATCAGACTTATTTTTACAAACTACTTCTCTCAAAAAGAATTTCCTATTAAATATGAATGGAGTAGAATTATTTCTGCATGTTTTTTAGCTATTTCATTAGTAATAATCTCAAGGCAAATTAGCATAGAGAATATCTACATAACTCTAATCATCAAAAGCATGTTAGTAATATCTTACTTAGTGATATTATTTTTCTCTGGATGGTTTTATCCAAACGAAAAAATAGTAATTAAAAACTTGATTTCCAATCCTGGTAAAATTCGTTCCCTAATGAAATTAAATCGTTAAGTTGTAAATGATAGCCTTATTAGCATTATAGATGATTATGCTGGTCTTGGCGTAGATGAATAGTAAATGCGTTGAGTTAAGAAAAAATTTTAGGATAAAACTATATGAATAAAATATTAATAATTTCATATCATTATCATCCAGATTTAGCAGTTGGTGCAATGCGAGCTGTTAAATTTGCAAAATATCTTCCTGAAAATGGATGGGAACCTGTTATCTTAACGGTTAAAAGTAAATATCATTCTCAAATAGATATTTCAAAATCAAGTGATAATTGTAAAGTTTATCGCACTTTAAAATTACCAGTCTTTGATGATATTTATTTAAAGCTAAAATCAATATTACTATCGGATAAATCAAATAATAAAAACAATTCCTATTCAAACTCTGATCCAAGCGGTAATAGCGAAGAACTTCTAAAGAGAACCCCATTATGGAAAAGAATGATATTCTCTTTTTCAAACACACCAGACAATAAAATCGGTTGGATTCTTCCTGGTGTTTTTAAAGGGTTGAGAATAATTAAACAAGAAAACATAGATGTCATTTACTCCTCTGGCCCGCCGTGGACATGCCATATTATTGGATTATTGTTGAAATTATTTACAAACATAAAATGGGTTACTGATTTTAGAGACCCGTGGACATTAGCTGAAAAAGACGAGCAGTTTGAAACATTCGCATCACGTAAACTTGGAAAAATGTTAGAAAAAAAGGTTATTCGTAATTCTCAAATCATCTTAACCACAACGAATGAATTTAAATTGTTATTAGAGGCAAATTACCCTACTGAAACTAAGAATAAATGCTGTGCAATAATCAATGGTTTTGATATGGATGATTTTGTAGGTGTAAAAAAATCAACTACATGTTCAAAAATTGTAATTCTATATGCTGGTACAATGTACGCAGGAAGAGATCCTTTTAATCTCTTTATAGCAATTGGAAAATTATTGGAAGAAAATTATATTTCGAATGATGATATTATGATAAAATTCCTAGGCAATGTTGAGATCAGCACCAAAAGAATTAAAGCCGTAATTGAACAATATAAATTAGAACCAATTATAAATATATTACCATCTGTTCCAAGAGATAAATATCTTCAAGAAATAACTAATGCTGATATTTTACTTTTAATGCAATCTTCTCAAAATCAAACTCAAATACCTGCTAAAACTTTTGAGTATCTTGCTACAGGAAATCAAATACTTGCTTTGGTTGATTCAAAAGCTACAAATAATATTTTAAAAGATTATGAGACAGCGACCTCTATTCCATCTGATGATAACAAGAAGATACAAAAAGTCATGAAAGAAATGATATCAAAAATAAGAATTAAAGATAATTCTATTAATCAGAACACAATAAATTTTGATAAAATCTCAAAGAGATACCAAACTAAAATATTAGCAAATAAACTCAATTCACTATTATAGGTGGCTCCGAACCATGAGAACGATACAAAGCTGTACTTCAGTATCGGATAAATCGAATCCAAGGGACGGTGCTGCCATTCTCTGACCATATCCATAACAAACGATTGAAATCAGAACAGGTGAAACTTCAACATTATAAATATCTGTGAGATGTCCCTGAATGTCACGAACCGTCATGCCACGAGCATACATTGAGAGTATCTTATCATCAAATCCAGTGAAGCGACGTTGTCCTTTTTGAACTATTTGTGGTTCAAAGTCAGACTGTCGGTAACGAGGGATTGAAATATCCATATCGCCATGATCGGTTTTGGCGGAAAATTTTAAGAAAAAAATAATTAAGAAATGTGTCTCATTTTTATTGACAAGTTCCGCAGGCTCATATTTTTTACGGTTTCCATTTCCATTTCCCAGTCTTATTAATACTCTTTTTTCTTCTAATCTTTTGTTTCTCTTAGCGATAGCGTTGGTTTTCGTTCCTTTCTTGGAAATCGTAGATTTTCTCTTTTTGTAGTCAGTTTTCTGTCTTTTGTCTTTTTATAGGCGACCCTTAATGTCGCCGCAGCACTTGTTTCTTTTGTGGTTTTATCTTTTTTGTTATTCATGTTTTCCCTCTTCTTATTTATCTCTTTTCTGATGTTTCAGTTTTCCTGTTCTTTTGTCTATTTTAGGCGACCCTTAATGTCGCCTTAGCACTTGTTCTGTTGTTATTTTATCTTTTAGTTATTTTGTTTTTCACCTTTTCATTTCTTTATCTTTTATGATGTTTTTGTCTCTTTGTCCTTTTTTAGGCGATCCTTAATATCGCCGTAGCACTATTTCTTTTTTTGTTTTTCTTGTTTCTATCTTTTAATTTTTCCGTTTAGTTTTTTTATATTAGGGGCGACCCGTCAATGTCGCCCAGCAAGATTCCTTTTTTTTGTTTTGTTTTTTTATCCCATATTTATTATTGTTTCTATGTTTTTTCTCTGATGTCTCAGTTTTGTTTCTATTCTGAATATTTTATGTTCTATCTTTTTTATTCTATTTTCTTCTGTTTCCCTTATTTCAGGTTGTTTTATCTCTGTTATTTTATCCCAGTTTTTTCTAATTCCTATTATTCTGTTTTTTGATTGAATTGTCATTTTGGCATTTATGATGGCACACTCTATTTCATATTTTGGATGTGATACGTAGTTCATTTTACTATCCCCCCATCTCTGCTGTTTTTCTTATTATTTCTTTTGTTTGTGCTTTTTCTGTTATTTTTCTTATTTCTTGTTGTAGTAGTTCTTGTTCTGTTGAATTGATATTTTCGTCTATTTGGTAATAGTTAAGTATCTCTTTTAGA
>CALCCW010000344.1:0-6677 GCA_937900185.1 uncultured candidate division Zixibacteria bacterium
TGTTCTCATTTGTTCATGTTGAGTGTTGCATATCAGGTTCATTTTTTTTTTATTGTTTATTTTTGGATATGTTTTTTTTTTTTTTTTTTTTTTTCAAGCAGAAGACGGCATACGAGATATATCAGTGTGACTGGAGTTCAGACGTGTGCTCTTCCGATCTAGAAGATAAATTGTTTAGAACTAGAGTAGAAGGTTCTATTATAAATGTTTGTCAAAACTGTGCTAAATATGGTCAAGTTATTAATGATGTATCTGTACATGTTAGACAAAGAAAAACTACTCAAGACAATGATGATTCTATTGAAAGTATTGTTCCTGATTTTAATAAAATAATTGGTTTAGCACAGGGACTGATGCAGTCTTTACCACCTGTTCTTCCGGGTGCATTTCAAAGACCAATTACGGCTATAGATTTAGGCTCTCCTGAAATTCATCTCTCCCCTGACCGTGAACGTGCTGCCGATGTCGGTTTAACAGCCAGTGAAATTGGTCAAACTGTTAATGTGTTAGTAGACGGAACAAAAGTATCGGATTATTTTCACAACGAAAACGAAATTGATATGATTTTAAAAGCTGCCAATAAGTGGTCGGCTCATACACAGGATATAGCACAACTTCCTTTGGCAACACCATATGGACAACTTATTACAATCGGAGATGTTACCAATGTCAGTCAAGAACAGGGTCCTATAAGTATCAGTCATATGGAAAGACAAAGGGTTGTTTCAATTAGTTCATCTGTACCTGATGGGGTAGCATTAGAAGATGCAATGACAACAGTAAAAGAAAAAGTTATTAAACCGTTACGTGATTCAAAGCAGATTGGCGGTTTGTATGACATAAAATTATCAGGTTCAGCTGATGATTTATCTCGTTTACGGGAAGAACTATTTAAGGATTTTATAATGGCGATTTTGCTGACCTATCTATTATTGGCGGCTCTGTTCCAATCATTTACATATCCATTTGTTGTTATGCTGACAGTACCGCTGGCGACTTTTGGAGGTGTCCTTGGTCTGCGGTTGGTTCAACTGTTTAACAGTTCACAGCAGCTTGATATTTTGACAATGCTTGGATTTGTTATATTGGTCGGTACGGTTATTAATAATTCTATTTTGATTGTATATCATGCGATTCATAAAATGAATGACGGTTTTGATCCACTTGCGGCAGTAAAAGAATCTGTACGGGTTCGCGTTCGTCCGATTTTGATGTCAACCTCTACTTCGGCATTGGGTATGCTTCCGCTCATAATTATGCCCGGAGCAGGTTCTGAATTATATCGCGGTTTGGGTGCTGTGGTAGTAGGCGGTTTGGCTATTTCGACGATTATTACGCTAATTTTGACACCGCTGATATTTACGTATGCGATAGAGCTTTCTGCAAAAATAAAGAGTTTCTTTAAGTCCTACAAGAAGTTAAGCGGCTCTACTGAAACTAACAATTGAGGTTGATTAAGGGAAGGTATATTATGCGATTTTTTTGTAAAACACTTTTATTACTACTTCTTTTAATATCTTCAAATGTATTTGCGTTTGATACAACTCAAATTATTTTTCATGTTCATGGCGATACTGCTACGTCAAGATTAGGTCAAAACTTAACATCTCTTGGTGACATCAATAATGATGGTTATGACGATATTGCTATTTCATCTGTTTATCCAAAAGGTACTTATATTTATTATGGTGGGTTTCCAATCGACACAGTTGCTGACATATTCATTACAGGAAATTTAGGTGCTGCTGACCCTATTGATCTTGATGGAGATGGGATAAATGAAATTATCACTACAGAATTGGTCAATCAGTTTCCAGACAAAATATCTATTCTCTATTTTTATAAGGGTTTCTTGGACTCAATTGCCTCAGTACCTTACGATTCTTTAAATCCCCCTATTGATAACTATAATTTAGGCGGGAGCGGTTTGGAGGGAGTAAAAACTAGATATATTGATTCTGATTCATTAGGGGACGTATTAACATTTCAATTAAATAAACCTGGTGGTCCAAAATTACTGTTTTATAAAGGACTACCGACTATCGATAAAGAGTTCGATTGGAGTTTTCAAGTTTTAAATTATAGCCATTATTTTTCTGGTTTTGGATTTATTGATTTTAATGGTGATAATATTCAAGATATTTATTTAGGTTTAGGTCCAGATACAGATTCCCTTGGATTTGTATATATTTTTCTTGGACCTAACTTTGATACAATACCAAATATTATAATTGAACATCCTAAAGACTTAGATAGTTTAAATCCAGATTTCTTTGTAAATGAAATTGATAATATTGGTGATGTAAATGGGGATGGTTGGGAAGATTTAGGAGTTAGGTTTCATAACACAAATCTTATCTATCTTTGTGGTTTGATTGCTGATACGTTATATGATTATAAACTTGATTTTACTCATGGAGAAATGTCAAAAGCAGGTGATATAAATAATGATGGATACAATGATTTGATTTGTGGTGAAGGCCGAACCATGGATGGTATTGTAGATATTTATGTCGGAGGACAAGAATTTGATCGCTATGTAGATGATGCAATATTCAGATCTGATCTCCCACCAGTCTTTACAGATTTCATTGGATACGAATTGTCCCCGGCAGGTGATTTTAATGGAGATGGCATTGATGATTTCATGTTTTCTACACAAAATTTTGCATTTGGTGATAGAGGAGAAGTATTTGTTGTTGCTGGAAGTCCAAATATAGTAACAGATGTAAAAGAAATTATTACACCAGAATTACCAAATAATTTCAATCTAAAACAAAACTACCCCAATCCATTCAACCCATCGACTACTATTGAGTTTCAATTACCTCAAAGAGATCATGTCACACTTTCTATTTACAATACTCTTGGTCAAAAGATACGAACACTTATAAACAAAGAACTTCCTGTTGGGAGTTACAGTTTAAAATGGGATGGGAAAAACGAGGGTGGTAAGAAAGTTTCATCGGGTCTGTATCTCTATAAATTGAAAACAACCGAATTATCAATATCAAAGAAAATGATATTGTTAAAATAAAAGTTACAAGTTGTGTCAGTTCCTGATTCACTACAAGTGAATTGTGAACTGACACTTGATCGTTAGATCACAATTTTGAGAAATCAAAATCAGGAACTAACGAAACAGATAAGCACTGTAATCTAAAGATTTAGTTTAATAGGGATAGTACATCTAAAAGGCAGAAACGCTAATAGGTTCTGCCCTACCGAATTTATCTCACTTGCTAATATTATACAAAAAATATATTTGCAATAAAAAAATACTGATGGGAGGAATTGAACCACCGACCTCCTGATCCACAATCAGGCGCTCTAACCAACTGAGCTACATCAGCATTTTGCTTGACCAAATTACAGAATTTTCCCTATATGTCAAGTATTAAAATTTGCGTAGAAATGACCTATTGCTTTGGAATTGATAACGTAATTGCTTTAGAAAACAGCTTTGAGAATTCCGCCTATGATTACTGCTATTATAACTACAGGAATTATAAGTGTAATAACCAATGCTAATCCGCCTGCCAGTAAGCCTACAAAACCGCCAACAAGTCCGCCGACTAATCCGACAACCAAACCAAATAAACCGGCAATGAGTCCAAAAACAGTTCCGATAATTGAAAATACAAAATCAAGTATGCCCAGTCCACCGGCAATAAGAATGAAACCTATAAGAAATATCAGAAATAATGTTTTCATAGTTCTTTCCTTTTCTTGATTTATATACTAATAAAGTCAATGTGATATTCAATTTTAAATACGGCATTTTTGTAAAATTGTTTCAATTCTGACTTGAGAGATACTTACTTTTGAGCTAAAATATTAATTATTTCCCACTCTTTTGCTGAAACAGGCTGAACAGAAAGTCTGCTTCCCCGTTGTGTTAAAACCATATTTTCAAGTCCGGGTGTCTCTTTCATCTCTTTTAACGTAATAATTTGTTTGAATTGTTTTTTGAATTTCACATCGACCATATACCAAATCGGATTTTCTTTAGTATGCTTTGGGTCAGGATGGTCGCTGTTTGGATCCATTGCGGTAAAGTCAGGATAGCCTGATTTCACAACAGAACAAATACCTACAATTCCCATTGGTTTAGCATTGCTATGATAAAAAAACAGTTCATCACCTTTTGTAAAATCATCACGAAGCATGTTTCGAGCTTGATAATTGCGGACACCATCCCAATGCTCGGTTTTATTGGGCATCGCTTTTAAATCATCAAGCGAAAAACAGGACGGTTCTGATTTAAATAGCCAATATTTTTTTGCCATAAAAGTTTCCTTCTAAATAGACAGATCAGTGAGGCTGTGTCGCAATGGGCATTATCTGTTCACAAACCCACTTCGTGGCTTCAGGATCAGACATAACATGGGAAAAATTTGTATTACGACTCAACCTCAATGCCCAATCGTTATAACTACTACAACATATTATCTGAATAATCAAATGACAATCAAAAAAGTATTATGTATATTCTTTCTTTAATATGTCAGAATTTAAACTCAAAGATGATTACAGACTCTCAAACTGCTGCTCCCCTACTCCCGATAATGCGATAACAGGGTACTATTCACACGATAATTTAATTAAAATCCATTTAAAGAGTTGCGTTAATTTAAAAAATATTGACCCAGGACGGTTGATTTCTGTAACATGGGCTGATATACTTTCTGAAGAAAAAGAATTTCAAGTTGATGATGATTATCATTCTATGTCTGAAATTGATTTTCTTGCACTTTTACATCATGAAAAATACGGTATTGATTACTCGCTGATGTTGGCTAAAAAACTAAATATTACGAAACAAGAAGGGTTTGACACTCATCAAAAGCTTCGTGCGATGTCTTTAATCGAGCGTGTAGAACCGAAAGAAATACAATACCGCAAAGGCATTGTCCCTAATAAATGGATTAAACATAGAAACCATACATATTATGGTTTAACTGAAAAAGGAAAGCAGTATTTAAAAATATATAAAAAGAATGCGACATAATTTGAGAATGTGAAAAGTTTTTTGGCAAACTGAAACAAAATCTCATATTTATCGTATTAACATAAGTTATGTAAGAATTTTAACAAGTTTATGATAAACATACCATAGGAGATTTTATGCGAATTAAATCAATTGGAGTCAGTCTTTTACTGGCAGCCTTTCTTTTGGGTTCTGCCGGGAATGTTTCCTCAAAGCGAATTGTCTTTGGACAAAAAAACAAAACAGCAGCAAAAACAAACGAACCATCTAAAGACAAGAAAAAACCTTATACAAAATTAATTAAAGATATGGTTAAAGTTGAAGGACTGTTTACAATGTTTAAGGACACCGTTACGAATAAAGTCCTTATGTCAATCAAGGCTGACCAATTTGGTCCTTTGTATCTTTGTAACGAGACCCGTTCTAAAGCTGAGGGTGCTTACTTTGATAACGGTGCTATGACAGGTTCTTTCCCCTTTTATTTTAAAAAAATCGGCAACAAAATCATGATGATGGAAAAAAATCTCAGAATACGTGCCGAAAAAGACTCTCCAATGTATAGAGCCGTTGAAAATGGTATTTCAGACGGACTATATGCTTCCACAGTCATTTTATCAAAACCTAAAAAAGATTCTACAAAAGCAATAATTATTGACCCGACAGATTTATTTTTACATGACGCACAGCATATTGGGTATTTCTATGGTCAATTAGCCAAACTTGGTATTCACTTTGATAAAAAGAATTCCTATTTTGGTGAATTAAAATCATTTCCTCAAAATACTGAAATAGATGTAAATCTTCATTTTGCTACATCTCGCCCAATGCGGGGAATATCGATACAAAATCCATATAGTATGTTTCATGTCTATCATTACTCTCTTTCCACAATAAAAAATTCTGAAGATTTTATGCCTCGACTATCAGATGATCGAGTAGGTTATTTCCAGACATTATATCAAGACTATACCAATCTCGATACCGAGTCTCCTTATGTTCGTTATATAAATCATTGGAATTTAAAGAAAAAATATCCTGAATTAGCAATGTCTGAACCTGTTACACCAATAGTGTTTTGGATTGAGAATACAACTCCTGTTGAATATCGGGCTGCTATTGCACGAGGTATTGAATTTTGGAATCAATCATTTGAAAAAATAGGATTCAGAAATGCTATAATAGCAAAAGTACAGCCTGATACTGCCGATTGGGACCCTGCCGATGTTCGTTACAACACTGTCAGGTGGATTGTTATCCCGGGTGGCGGCTATGCCGTAGGACCAAGCAGATCAAATCCATTTACCGGCGAAATATATGATGCTGATATTCGTGTATCATCTGATTTTGTCCGTTATATGTTTAATACTATGGAAAACTTTATCGGACCGTTGTCTTTTAGTGCTGCTGAAGAAGATAAAGATCCAATAGATGAATTTAAAAAACCTGAGAATCAATTGATATGTGATTATGGTGAAGAATCTGCACTTGAAGCTGCCTATGGTCTATCTTATACTTTGGCGACTGCCAATACTCTTGCTGATAAAGATTCACTCACAAGAGAATATGTTAATTCATATTTGACAGAACTTGTTGCTCATGAAGTAGGTCACACACTTGGTTTTAGGCACAATTTTAAAGCATCAACTATTTATACTCTTGATAGATCGGAAGAGCACACGTCTGAACT
>CALCCW010000345.1:0-4360 GCA_937900185.1 uncultured candidate division Zixibacteria bacterium
GAGGGGCTGGTGCATGACGCATACGCACACGTCGCGTGACATGATAGGCAGTAGAGGTGAGTGCTGAAACTTGTGGTTGTTCTTTTAGGTTTTGTATTTTTTTTTTTTTTTTCAAGCAGAAGACGGCATACGAGATATATCAGTGTGACTGGAGTTCAGACGTGTGCTCTTCCGATCTGGAATCAACTTTTGACCGTTCGCTTGAAACAAGTGATCAAATAATTATCGAAGAGAGGTCATCTGAAGAAGTCACCAAAGGGTTTGGCAATCAAACTGCTCCTGATCAAATTAAAGTATATTCACCTGCCTTTGATATTACCCCTGCCGAGTATGTCAGTTATTATATTACGAATACGGGACTCAAAAAAGGGATGAGGGAGTAGTTGAGGATTTTATTTGTTATGAACATGCTTCGACTCCGCTCAGCATGACAGATTGTAAATTGTTTTCTTTCAAGTCACCCTGAGCGGAGTCGAAGGGGCTTGGAAGATTTTTATAATTTAATTAAGTTAGAGATAATGTTTATATGAAAAAAACAATCCGTAAACTTTTACAATCACTTAATTATGACTTATTTAGACAGACGGAAATAATTGAATCTGCTCAAATCAAATTTCCATCGGTAGTAGATATTGATGTTCCTCAAAAAACAGATGTCCCTCCAATTGAAAAACTCTATCAACTGTTTGACAAATTTAATATTTTATATTTTGATAACAAACTTCCTCAAGTAAAAATTGAATATTCTACCCGTATGACAAACGCAGGGTCGTATACGCCAGCATTAAAATTGATAAAAATCAGCAAAAAATATCATGAGATTTTTCCAAGCGATATTGAAGATACATTAAAACATGAGATGATACATATATTACATTTTTATCATAATGCTGATTTTAAGAAAGAAGCCGCTCGAATAGGTGCATCACTTAAAGCGAAATCTCATCCGTCATTGCGGAGAAAGTCAAAATATCTATATATTTGTCCAAACTGCAAAAAAGAATACCCTCGTCAGAAAAGAATCCGAATGGCATCATGCGGAAGCTGTTCTGAAAAGGGCAGATTTGATAACCGTTTCAAATTGAAACTTTATAAAGAGTAATTCTATATTTTCAGGGTAGTTTCTTGTTCCTGTTCAATTGGTTTATCATCTACAATCTCATTTATGAGGGCGGTAACTTCGGTTAATGCTTCAATATTACCGGTAGAGGCAAAGAATTTTATCAATTTGAGAAGTACAACCTGTGGATTACCGACACAACTTACAATCCGACCATCTTTAGAGACTCCCAGACCTGCTTTTCGAGCTTGCTGCAGGGCGACCTTCTCTCCAACTGCTTTTGATTGTTTTTTAATTGCCTTTTCAAATAAAGCTAAATAAGTTTCCATAATTATCCTTTTTCGGGAACAAAATGACTCTTTCTACCATTATATATCGGTATAACTCAATATTAATATAGCAGTATAATCTGCTTTGATTTTGAATAAGAATTGTGTAATATAGACACAATTATGATGAAAATAGTTAAAATAAACCTATTTAAGACATTATAAAATAAGGAATGAACAAAATGGAACAAAATTGTTGTCAAGCAAAACTCTCAATCTCAGCTCCGGCACCATCATTTGAACTAAATGCATATCATAATGAGGAGTTTAAAACAGTAAAATCAGAAGATTATAAAGGTAAATGGGTTGTACTCTTTTTTTATCCTGCCGATTTTACTTTTGTTTGTCCGACAGAGCTTGGTGATTTAGCAGATAATTATGAGAAATTTAAAGAATTAAACACAGAGATTTTAGTAGCATCCACAGATACTCATTTTTGTCATAAAGCATGGCATGACTCATCGGAAACAATTAAAAAAATAGCATTTCCAATGCTTGCCGACCCAACCGGTTCTTTAAGCCGCGATTATAGTGTGATGATTGAGGACGAAGGTTTGGCGTTACGAGGGACATTTATTATTGACCCCGACGGTATATTGAAAACAATTGAAGTGAACGATAATTCAATCGGTCGTTCAACATCTGAAATCATTCGAAAATTACAAGCTGCCCAATTTGTATATGAAAACGGCAGTGAAGTGTGTCCGATGAACTGGACACCGGGAGAAAAAACATTAAAACCAGGTCTCGATTTAGTCGGTAAGATATAAAGAATATATTTTTTGTTAAACGCCTAAACAGCAAAAGTTTGGGCGTTTTTTTTGTTTCAACTTGTTTTTCTTGCTGTTTTTGAAATGATAATTTTGACTGTTTTGTTGCTTTTTTGAGGTAAGTGAGTATCATTAAGCTAAATAAGTAGGAGCTTGTTTGAAAAGGTATAGCGATTTTTTGCTAAAAAATAGTCTTTTTTTTATATTCACCTGTTGACATCTGATTTTATTTTTATATCTTTGAAAGCTATTTTATAAAAAATATATATGTATATATAGGAATTGAAATGAAAACATTTATACCAAAGATTGACCCTGCAAACAAAAAATGGCGAGTCATTGATTTGAATGACCTTGTGCTTGGTCGAGCAGCTGTAAAAGTTGCTGATATTTTACGGGGGAAAAACAAACCGATTTTTACTCCTCATATGGATTGCGGCGATCATGTCATTATTATTAATGCAGAAAAAGTGAAAGTTCATGGTAGGAACAAACAAGACCAATTACGTTATTATAGATATTCCGGTTATCCAAGTGGTCTTACAACTACTACGTATGCTCAAATGATGCAGAAGAAACCGGCAGATGTTTTTAGGCTTGCCGTAAGGCGTATGCTTCCTAAAAACAAGCTTGGTCGTAAAATTTATAAGAAGCTGCATGTCTATGCGGGTGATAACCATCCTCATGCGGCACAAAAACCTGAAGAAATAAAATTGTTTTAGATAAAGAAAGAATATGGAAAAACAAAAATTTGCAGCAACCGGAAGACGCAAAGAATCCACAGCTCGTGCAACATTGACACCGGGTTCTGGTAAAGGCACTGTCAACGGTAAAAAGTTAGAAGATTATCTGACTCGCGATACATTGATAAATCATGCTCTTCGTCCGCTTGAAGTAACAGAAAACCTCGGTAAATTCGATGTTGTCTGTTCTGCCAGTGGTGGCGGTATTTCCGGACAAGCCGGTGCTATTCGTTTAGCTATTGCTCGTGCTTTAAAAATCATGGATCCTGAACTCCGTGCGATACTTCGTGCAGGCGGTTTTTTGACTCGTGACCCTCGCGAAGTTGAGCGTAAAAAATACGGACAGCCAAAAGCCAGAAAAAAATTCCAATACTCAAAACGTTAAAAAGAGTATTCCTATCCCTTTTTATGAAAAGGGAAATAAACAGTCTCGACAGACTTTTCTACTGGTCCCGTTTGCGGGTGTAGTTAAGAATGAAGTCGGGGTAAAGTAAACCGTGTTACCAAAGGAATTACATGCTGTCACCGGAAGTAAAAGAACTTCTTGAAGCAGGGGTACATTTTGGTCATCAGACCAGACGATGGAACCCGAAAATGAAACCGTTTATCTTCTGTGCAAGAAACGGTATCTATATTATTGACCTGTCAAAAACTCTCAATTCACTTAACAAAGCCAAAGAAAAAGTACGTGAAGTAGTCAGTCGCGGTAAATCTATTCTATTTGTCGGTACTAAAAAACAGGCTAAAGAAGTTTTAGTCGGTGAAGCCGAACGATGCGGCGGATTTTATATTACCGAGCGTTGGCTTGGAGGTATGTTGACAAACTTTAATACTATCAAAGAGTCTATCAAAAAGCTCAAAGATATTGAGCGGATGAAAGAAGATGGTACATTAGATAAATTCACCAAAAAAGAACGCGGAAAAATTGAAAATAAAGCTGCCAAACTACAAAAAGTTTTAGGCGGTATTAAAAATATGAATTTTCTCCCAGGACTTATGATTGTTGTTGATGCCAAAAAAGAACTGATTGCTGTTGCCGAGGCTAAAATTCTCGGGATTCCAATTATAGGTATTATCGATACAAATGCTGACCCCGATCCGATTGATTTCCCAATTGCTGCAAACGATGATGCTATTAAATCTATTAGAGTTCTTATCAAGCAATTGGTTGACGTTGCTTATGAAACAAAACATTCTGTTTCGCAGGAAATGATTGAAACGGCTGTTGAAGAAGATAGAAAAGCACCAGTAAATACGTATAAGATCGGAAGAGCACACGTCTGAACTCCAGTCACACTGATATATCTCGTATGCCGTCTTCTGCTTGAAAAAAAAAAAAATAAAAAACCTCAAAAATAATATGTCACCTCCTTTCAACTGCCTACAGCACTCCCACCCTCTTGCTCGTAATCCGTACCCACTCACTCACACGCTCACGTACTCGCACACACTCCCCTC
>CALCCW010000346.1:0-2722 GCA_937900185.1 uncultured candidate division Zixibacteria bacterium
TATTCTTTTTCTTTTTTTTTTTTTTTTTTTTTTAATGATACGGCGACCACCGAGATCTACACTCTTTCCCTACACGACGCTCTTCCGATCTGTCGTCTTTTTGGAGAGCAATATTAAGAATTTTCATAGTGTACCTTTATATTATAAATATATATTTTTCTGTCAACTGCTAATATATATATGGAATCTGCTGTCCGCAATATTTTTAGCTTATTTTCTTGTTAAAAACAGTATTTTCATAAGTTAAAATATCTAATTTATTATTTAAGTAGTCCTCAAAAACTTTGTCGATATCTTCTATCCTGTTTACTTCAAGAAGCAGAGGACGTAATTCTGAAGCACCTCGAAATCCTTTAATATACCATCCGAGATACCGTCTCATCATTTTAGCACCACGTTCTTCACCAAACTGCTCTTTCATTAACTGAGCATGCAGGCGAGCCATTTTTATTTTTTCTTTTATTGACGGATTTTCTAACAGTTCGCCGGTTTTCAAGTAGTGATTTATTTGCTGGAAAATAAACGGATTCCCCATTGCGGCTCTTCCAATCATAACACCATCACAACCGGTTTCCTCTTTCATACGGACAACATCTTGCGGAGTTTTAACATCTCCATTACCAATTACTGCAATATCAACTGCTTGTTTCAATTTTTTAATTGAGTTCCAATCAGCATCGCCTGAAAAACCTTTTGCCCTACTTCTGGCATGGAGAGATATTGCTTTTGCTCCTGCTCTTTGGGCAATTTCACCTACTTTTTCAAATACCGGATTAGCCTCATCCCATCCCGTTCTAATTTTTATGGTAACGGGTGTATCACCCGCTCCTGCTACTGTACCCTTGATAATATCTTCGGTGAGAGCCAAATCTTTCAAAATAGCTGAACCGCCGTTTTTGTGAACAACTTTTTTGACAGGACATCCAAAATTTATATCAATTGAATCAGGATTGAACTCTTTGACCGTAATTTCCGCAGCCTGTTCCATTACTTTTGGGTTTGAGCCAAACAGCTGAATTCCAATCGGTTGCTCGTCTGACTTAAAGTGCATCATTTGTTTGGTACGTTCCTGATTGCGGATAATACCCTCTGACGATATCATTTCCGTAAATGTAAAAGCGGCACCTGCTTTGATAGAAAGTACCCGAAACGGTCGGTTTGAGACACCAGCCAATGGAGCCAGCAATACTCCATCTTTTACAATTAAGTTTCCAATTATCATGCCGACAATATAACTAAGTAACTGCTATATACAAGGCATTACCTAACGATTTAGGGACAAATTCCTTAGATTAGTGTAGAAATCAGAAATAAAACTTGTGAATATACTGAAAGGATAACCCGATGGCGGAACTCATTGTTAAGTATGACGATAAAGTCATAGAACGAATTGTCACGGAGAAAAAAAGACTTTCAATCGGACGGACGAAAGAAAATGACATCGTATTGGAAAACAGAGGGGTGTCACGCAAACATGCTATGCTTGAATTTAATGATAATGCAGCTATTGTCATCGATAACGAATCATTAAATGGTACATTTGTAAATAACAGAAAAATTAGCGAGGAAATTCTTCGAGACGATGATATAATTACAATTGGAAAATATTCTTTGACATATCACTCCCAGTCAAGTCAAGATACTGATGCAGGTGCTGATTTTGACGGTACGATGGTATTAAACACCAAAAAACAGAAAAAACTTCTTGAAAATGACAAGATTGAAAAACAAATCGTAGAAAAATACGGTGGTTCTGTTTTAATAGGTGAAGAAAATGCCGAATTTTCTGAATTCAAATTTGACAGAGATGTTGTTACTATTGGTAAAGCCAAGTTTGTTCATATTAAAGCAAAAGGATTTTGGCTGTCGGGAATTCAGGCAAAAATTTCTAAAGAAAATAATTGCTATGTTCTTTCCAACCTTGGTAAAAAAGGAAAGACAAAAGTAAACGGTGAGCCAGTATCATTATACAATTTGAAAAATGGTGATATTATAACTGTTGGTAAGTCATCTTTCAAATTTGTAGAAGGAACTCATTAAATGAAATTTGCTCTTATTTCTGACATCCATGGGAATTATGAGGCTTTAACTAAAGTTCTTGCTGATATTGATTTGCAAAAAGTAGATACAATACACTGCCTCGGTGATGTAATAGGTTATGGAGCAGAGCCGGTTCTCTGTTTAGAGGCAGTTTCTAAGTACTGTGATATTAAACTAATGGGTAATCATGAATATGCTGCCTTGGGATTAATCTCAACAGACCATTATAATACTGCTGCCCAAGAGTCATCAGAATGGACAAAAACACAATTGAGCGATAATGATTTATCTCTAATAGCAGAATTTGAGATGTCACGTTCTTTGGATAATTTTTATTTAGTACACGCATCCCCATTTGAGCCTGAACAATGGCGATATATAATTGCCCCAAATGCTGCAATTGAAGGATTTATGCATTTTTCCGAAAAGATCTGTTTCTTTGGTCATTCCCATCTTCCGCAGATTTTTACAGAGTTAGAAGATGCTCTCCCCCGCTGTCAAACAGGTCATGATTTTTTACCTGACCCAGATCGGAAGAGCGTCGTGTAGGGAAAGAGTGTAGATCTCGGTGGTCGCCGTATCATTAAAAAAAAAAGCAAAAAAAGAAAAAGATCGGAAGAGTGTCGTGCAGGGGCCACCAAACATATCAAGTCAAGTGTCATTGCGATCCTATTGCTGGTCT
>CALCCW010000347.1:0-6519 GCA_937900185.1 uncultured candidate division Zixibacteria bacterium
TACTGAGTAGCATTGCTGTCATGTTCGCATCGCACATCTCTTTTTTTCATCCTTTTTTTCACTCCTTTTTTTGTTTTTTTTTTTTTTTAATGATACGGCGACCACCGAGATCTACACTCTTTCCCTACACGACGCTCTTCCGATCTATCAGAATATTTTGGCGAGCGGTTATGTCTTTTCTCGGTCTGTTTCATAAGAGCAATAAATTGTTCAAAATGTTTTTCTTTGTTAAACTTTTCAACTAATACATTTTCACGCTCAGCTTTTCTAATTTCAGACTGCAGTTTTTTATCAGGAGGCTGCCAATCAGGTGATGACACATCTACAAGAGTCGTCTGACATTGTAAAATGTCATATCCTTCTGCTTTTGAAATTGAATTATAATAATCATATATAAACAACTTTTGGTATCCATAAGACAAAACAGCTTTATGTAATTCGTTTTTATATCTGCCAGCTTGAGCATTCTCTTTGGTAAAAATAGAGCTGTAACATCCATCGGAAAGTGCCTGCATACGTTTTAATTTACCAACTCCAAATTCTACCGCAGGCAAAACAGCAACAATCTCATTATTTTCTTCCACAATCCAGTAGACAGCTTTGCCCGACATGTATCTCCATAAGAACATAAAATTATATGAAGCAAAAAAAGAACCGCTGATAAGTGAATCTATTTCTATTTGTTGAGCAGGAGAAATATCAAAAAATGTTAAACGAGTTGCTTGCATTAGTTACGTACCAGTAAAATTTTACCTTTACCTATGTTGCCGTTTTCATCTTTAACCAAGAAAAAATAGGCACCCGAAGCAACATCGTTCCCTTTGTCATTCTTCCCATCCCATGAATGGTTCACAGACATTGTAATAATATGTTCACCAGAAGAATTAAAAATTGAAACATTAGCAGAAAGACCATAATTAAATAATAGTTTATCGTCAGATGAGTTAATAATAAACGGATTAGGAAAAGCTATAACTTTTTCAATTTCAAAAACCGGTTTTCCTTGCAGCGATGATATAACTGAAAATCCTTTATCAGTTGCGACATAGACCTTACCGGTAAATTTATCAAAAGTAATATTTTGGATATAATCTGAAATCAATCCTGAATTAAAAGTTGTAAAAATTTCATAAGAACCGTCATCAGGGTTTCTTAGCCCTAAACCGTTTTGAGTGCCTATCCATAAATTCCCTCGGCTGTCAAATTCTAAGGCGGTAATATCGGAACTGATTTCATCGGGAAGGATTATATCTCTAAAAAAATCAATTCCTAAATCATAACGGGAGAGTCCAAAATTTGTTGCAGCCCATAATGCTCCATCAGGAGCATAGGCAACATCTCGAACCGAATTTGAAACTAATAGAGAATTTTCTCTTGTTAGGTGCCGACATATTTTTTGAGATATAAAAGGATTATCACCTACAGTACATTCATAGACACCATCGGACTCTGTTCCCACCGCAACTTTGCCTTCATCGTAATCTAATGAAGTTAAAAAAGTATTGGACAAACCATTCGTTACCCCGATAGAATCCCAACCGTTGATTGAATTAAGATTATTCATATCACCGATAGCAATGGGAAAATCGTTAGCTGCACGGTAGGATGTAAGATACACATATCTTCCGTCGGTATCCATACCGGTAGTATACACCCACCCTAATCCTGTAGGAGGATTATCAGAATTACCTCTAAGTGAAGAATTATTTTCATCATAATTTATTAGAGTCGTGTCATCTAAGACCCAAACACCTTTGCCCCAGGTTCCCATCCAAACTCTATCTAAAGAATCAATCATGGTCACGGTAGCATCTTGTCCCAACCCAAAATTAAAGTCTTCCCAAAGCAAACCTGATGATTGTGCAAAGGTTTTGTTATCAAATCCGCCATACATAGTCCCTTTACTGTCAACGGCAATATCGGAGACATCATTATTAGGCAACCCGCCCAGTTCATAATCGGCAACTATGAGATTATCAACTGTTATCAGACCATTTTTTTCACTTCCTACCCATTGATAATTATCAAAAGTTACTTCTGAGATCGGACTGACAGCCCCAACAGATGTTATTGATATTACAAAATCATTTAAGACATTGTAGAGAAAACCGTTATTAGCATCATCTGCCAAGACAACCAAAGTATCACCATGTAATGAAATATTTTGAAACGATGCTGTGCTTGAAAGCGTAATTTCTGACAAATTCACATCCCCGAAATTATCAATATCAATTTTATAAAGACCGGTTCTGTTTAAAGCATACATTGAAGAGTTGACCGATACAATACTGACAAATTCATTATTGTCTAAAAGAGCAAAATTACGAGTGCTTATTGTTGTCCAGTTTGATGGAGATTTCAACAACGAAAGATTTGAGTAATCTGCAAATGCAACCCCGTCAGATGTTGCCACCCAAATAGTATCATTTTGCAAAACAATATCATTTATTGACGGACTCGGATTCAAATCTCCAAACAAAGCATAACTGTCTTCAATCTGCCCGCCGTCGTTTACTTTTGAAAATAGAACAAGCCCCAATGAGGAGCCTATCCAAATATAGCTGTCATCATCTTTAAGAGTATGTAATGGGAAAAGATTATTATTCAGATTGTCAAAAAAGAGAAACTGTTCAAATGTATTGTCAGACCATTTAATAAGTCTCCCAAAACCTGTAATCCATTTATCGCTGTTTGCATCTTGTATTATATCTGTGATATTATTTGTTCCCAGCCCATCAAGTTTTTGAAATGATATTGGCGAAGAGTCAAAAGATGAAAGGACAATCAGTCCGCCTGATGTTGCAATATACAAACTGTCATCAATGACTTTCAGGTTTCGCACTTCCTCATAAGAAGTATAATTTTCCCATTCAATTGCATCGACCGAAATCGACGACAAAAGTAAAAGCAGACAGACCGCAAATGCGATTATTTTATAATTTTTCGTATGAACCATTGTAATATGAATATACAGAATAAAATCAGAGTAATCAACCATGAGATATACCCTATAATATCTCCGTATTTCGTAAAAATAGATTTTTCCTCGAGTAAGTTAACTTTACTTTGTAATGCTGCGACTTCAAAAAGTTCCAATTTATCACGAATCCGCCCATATCCGTCAACCACATACGTTAATCCTGAATTTGCTACCCGCACTCCCCACGAACGGTTTTCAATTGCCCGCGTAAGAAAGATACGAGAATGCATGTAAATTCCGACCGATGACCCAAACCATGTATCATTGGTAACCGTCACCAAAAAGCTTGCTCCTTTTTGGATAGCATCACGGGAAAACTCGGGGAAAGTTGATTCAAAACAAATCAACACCGCATAACTATAATCAGGCATATCAAAAAGTTTGATTGAATCACCCGGATAAAAATCAGACCACCATTGAACATCGTATGTTTTTATAAATGTGAGATATTTTTCAACAAAATCTTTTTTTAAAAACGGAAAATAATCCTGATACGGCACATGCTCGGAATAAGGTACCAATTTTACTTTATCATACCGCTGTTCTAATTGACCTTGAGGATTAAACTGATAGACTGAATTAAAATATCTCTGCTTTTTATTTTTATAACCGGCACCTAATGCACCAACCAACTGATACCCGCCGGATTTTTGGGCAATCTGCCCGATAACTTTCCGATACTCGGCATTATGTGATAAATATGTCGGTGCTGATGTTTCCGGCCAGATAAATAATTTCGGAATTGTATCGGCAGCGGTCTGTGCCAAAGAATCATACAAATGAAAAGAATGCCATTCATTTCCTTTAGCCCACTTGACTTCAATAGGAACTGAACCTTGCAAAAGGACAACATCTACTTTGCCGGGAATAGGATATTTCGGCATTACTATCCATCCATAAGAAACCAATCCGCCGATTATAGCTACAGAGACTAAAAATGAAGTAACCTTTCTTTCGAGTTTAACTTCTTTTCGTAATAATTGCCAAAGTAAAATATTTACGACTATGATTAAAAAAGAAAGACCATGAACTGATGTTACCGAAACAATCTGCATTATTTTTAAATAATATGATTGGGTATATCCAATATCCGACCATGGAAAAGAAAACTCTGTAAGAGTCCTAAAATACTCAAGTCCCACCCACAGAAAAGGAAAAATGAACAATCCATAGATAGGTTTTATTCTGTATACTTTATTGTACATCCACAAAAGGACCGCAAAATATGATGCAAGCAGAAAGACCGCCCCAAACAGCCCCGGTACAGTCACCATGGAAATCCAGTAAATCAAGAAAAGATTTAAAAAAAATCCATAGAAAAATCCGGTTTTAAATGCTTCTTTAGATGATAGTTTTGAAAAAATTGCTATCGGGCGAACAAGAGCAATCCATGCTAAAAATCCAAAATAATCGGGATAGTATGAAAGAGATAATACAAGCGCCCAAAGGATTAACTCAAATCGATAATTCCGAATAACTTTATCGGTAGGGACAAATATATTTATTATTTTTTTAAATATTGCTTTCAGATCAATTCCCTTTTGTAATGAGAGATTTCCCTGTCATTTCGGACGGTTGTGACAATTTGAGAATTTCAAGAACAGTCGGAGCAACATCGGCTAAGACACCGCCACTGCGAAGTGAAATTTCTCCAAGTGAACCGGTTGAATCATACAGTACAAACGGAACTAAATTTGTCGTATGTGCTGTCCATGGACCGCCTGTTTCCGGGTTTATCATCATCTCGGCATTACCGTGGTCGGCAGTTATTAAAGCGACACCTTTTTGTTCCGTAACAGCTTTTATAATTTCGCCAAGCCCTCTATCGACAGCTTCAACTGCTTTTTTAGCCGCTTCAAAAATACCGGTATGCCCTACCATATCACAATTGGCAAAATTTATCAAAATAAAATCAAACTCATTTGAATTTATTCTTTTCACAACCTGCGAGGTAACTTCAGGAGCTGACATTTCCGGCTGTAAATCATACGTTGCTACTTTTGGAGATAGTATCATATCACGGACTTCTCCCTTAAACGGCTGTTCAACACCGCCGTTAAAAAAGAAAGTTACATGAGCATATTTTTCAGTTTCGGCAGTACGAATCTGTTTCATATCGGCAGATTCCAACACCGCACCTAAAATATTTTTATGTTTTAATTTACCGTAGGCAACTACCGCTTCGGTTAATGAAATATCATAGTTGGTCATTGTAACAAGATGTATATTCGGATGACTGCGAACTTCATACCCCTCAATTTTGTGACCGGTCAACATATAAGCCAACTGTCTGGCTCTGTCGGCTCGAAAATTGAACATGATACAAAGGTCATTATCTTTGACAATGCCGTCAGGGTCAACTACCACAGATTCGATAAATTCATCGGTTATATTATTATCATAAGAATCTTGAATTGCGTGTAGAGGATCATCGGCTTGTTTGCCTTTAGCGTTTACAAAAGAATCAAAGGCTTTATCCATCCGTTCCCATCGTTTGTCGCGATCCATACCGTAATACCGTCCACAAATTGATGCAACTTTCCCAAGTCCAATTTCATCAAATTTTTTGAGAGCTTCCTGCATATACTTAATTCCACTTGTTGGAGAGGTATCACGACCGTCCATAAACGCATGCAAATATAATTTGGTAACATTCTTTTGTTTGGCAAGTTTTACTAAAGCATAAAGATGGTCTAATGAAGAATGTACTTTGCCGTCGGAGAGCAGTCCAAACAAATGCACCACATTGCCGTTTTTGGCAGCTTTTTCCATTGGAACTGTGAATGCTTCGTTTTCAAAAAAATCACCATCATCAATTGATTTATCTATACGAGTTATATCTTGGTAGACAACTCTTCCGGCACCTAAATTTAAATGCCCGACTTCCGAGTTCCCCATCTGTCCCTTAGGAAGTCCAACTGACGGACCGGAGCCATCAATGAGAGTATGCGGACAGGTTGCGATGAGTTTATCAAAATTTGGTTTGTAAGCTGCAGCAACAGCATTATCAGGCAGAGCTTCTCTGTGTCCGAAACCGTCTAAAATACAAAGGAGTACCATAATATTACACCAACTTTACTGTTTTATCACCCTTGGTGATTGTGCCAATAGTAAATACTTCTTCGCCGACAGCTTTAATATCTGCTGTGACAGCATCGGCATCATTTTTATCAACTACTAAAATATACCCGATTCCCATATTAAAAGCAGAATAAATATCAACAGGGTCAATGTTACCAATTTCTTTTAAGAAATTAAAAAGTGGATTTATTTCGCCCCAGCTGTTTTTTTCGATAACGGCGGTCATATTTTCAGGCAGAACTCTTTTTAAATTACCCGGGATTCCACCACCTGTTATATGTGCCATACCGTGAATGTCATGTTTTTCCAAAAGAGGATGTATAAGCGAACTGTAACATTTAGATCGGAAGAGCGTCGTGTAGGGAAAGAGTGTAGATCTCGGTGGTCGCCGTATCATTAAAAAAAAAAAATAAAAGGAGAACAAAAGAAAAAAAAAAAATAAAAAACACACTATACAC
>CALCCW010000348.1:0-6997 GCA_937900185.1 uncultured candidate division Zixibacteria bacterium
CCACAGCAGTAGCAGTGACTACAGTACACAGTGTTTGTTTATCTAATGAAATGTTATTTATGTTCTTTTCTTTTTTCTTTTTTTTCTCTTTATTTTTTTTTTTAATGATACGGCGACCACCGAGATCTACACTCTTTCCCTACACGACGCTCTTCCGATCTCACATGTTGAAGAGTCTGACTTTAAACCCCAGCAATAAATTCGAATGTCATAGTTAGACCTCACCCAACAAGAAAAATAATACTTTTCACTGGTTAAACTATCTACTGAAATATATCTTTCTGCTCCCCAATTTCTACCTGTACTATTAATATCATCGTTGATGTTATAACTATACTTACCAGTAAAGACTGTATCATCTGAAAGAGAAACATTACTGTAAAAGAGTTTTATATTCCAATCATCCCATGTTTCGTTCTGTTCAAAATCCTGTGCAATGATATCTCCCGGTGAACATATTGAACCTGTAACAATTGGATAAATTCCCAAAGAATCATATTTAACGAATGATGTATCTTTTTCCAGATTAACATTGACTATAGCATTGCCAAATATATCAAAGTCAGTGATTTCGGAAGTTTTAAAAATCGAAGTAGTGTCAGATAAATCAGACCAAGAATAGTTACGAACTGATTTCCAACTGCCATGTTTTTCATATTCAACTCTTGATCTCGATAGAATAGTATCACCAATCGCACTATTTGTATCAGAATCATAGTACCTAATTGATTCAAATGGTTGGATAATAGCATTTTCATCTTTCATAGATATAGAATTATCCAAATACGCATAAATAATTGAATCTACATAGTAAGAAACATTGTTTTGGATTTTCTCTTGTGTCCTAATTCTATTTGGTTGGTTATTAAATTCGTCGTATTGATAAAACACATATGAATCCAGACTATCTTTGCGAGAATATGATGAATCTAATTTAGTTCTATAAACTCCAAAAACACTATCAGGTGATTGATATAATGAATAGAAATTTCTTGTAAAGTCATGCTTCATATCTGAAGGGTCACCTACACTATAAGAATAAGTAATGTATGTCATGCCATCTAAATGGTATCCACCATTTGGAATATTATTGTAAAGTGTGGAATCAATTAAATCTACTTGAAGTAGAGTATCACTATTAAAAATATTTTGATATTGAAATCTATTCTCATCGATGTCATTATAGAAGTATTGAACAACATAACCCTCAGGGCTATCTCCTTTGAAATATGGAGTTGAAGATGATACTTTAGCAAAACGAAGCATGTGTCCGCTTTGGTCTAAAATTCCTCCATAATAATTATATGATTGTATTATTGGACTTGGATCATCCGCATATTTGTAGCTCGAAACAGAATCAATAACCAACAATGATGGTTTTCCCATCGCAATATCATTTACTTTTTTATAAGCAAATGCTTCTGAAATTGCTGTAGAAGGTGGATAATAAATTCTTGCAACATAGTTGTTTTCAGCAGCATAGACATAAGTATCTTCCGTACTATCAATTGACCATGGAATAGAATCGAGTTTAATTTCCTGATACGTTGAAGAATTAATAAATGGATCATAATATAAAATCTTAAAGGATCTATTATGAGCAATTAAAACAGAATTACTGTTTGAAATAAATGGCGACCATACATTGTCTAATGTAAAAAACTCATCTGTCCAACTTTGATTTCCAATATTTCTGCCAATTTCTAATCTAGCAGAATTTCCAGTTGTACTCCATATATAATGATCTGGTAATAAATGGAGATCCCAACCTATACCATTTCCTGTTGCGATATAATTCCCATCAAAATCCCATCCAAGTCCATCCCATCGCCAAAGTCCTGAATTGTAACCTTCATTCTGAGCAGCAATAGTATTGTTAGTAGACCACATTCTACTCATATTGGAAGAAAGAGCCATAGGAGTTTGTTCAAATGTAGTATGAGAATTTGTAAAAGACAAAGTATTCAGCCACCTATTGCCACCATCAACGACATAATATGCCATTGATAATCCATTTGGATGTGGTGTGAGAGCTATAAATGTAACATTATCACCAAATACAGAATTATAAACATTATCCCATTGAGAATTTGAATAATTCCAACGATAAATATGAACATTATGTTTATCAGCATATGCAACGAGATCTTTTTCAACAACAAATTTATTTGCTGTTAAGCTAAATTGCTCTACCCCCTCCCAACTTGGCAGAGGACCAATAACTTCTGGGAAATTTATAACTGTATCATAAGCAAAATGATTTGAACCTAAATATATTTTATGAACTACTGGCATAGTGCCATTTGGAAATATAACTGTATCTTGAGAGGCATCATATTTACCCATAAACAGATGAGATTTTGTATTTATTTGAGCAGAAATTGCATATGTATCATCAATTAATTTAACTCCGAGTATGAGCAATTGAAAATCGCCATCAGCTATTAAAAAACCCTTCCATTCATTATTACGGTAGCGGTAGTAATATGCTCTTTTCATTTTTTTAGAAGTTATCGAGGGAGATCCATTCAGTCCTGTAGTTACAATAAAGCTATTATCTCCAACATATAAGTTAACATCCCAATCTTTTACTATGGTGTCTTGTATTGTATCCGTTACCCAATAACCATCCTGCCATCGTTTAGAAATAAGCCTGTTTGATAATGAGTCGTATACAATACCCCATCCATCAGAAGATACTATCGCTGGATTATCGAATAATGTTCTGTATGCTGTAGATGTATCAATATCCCAGTAGCCATTCCAATAACCAAATTGAGTTGTACCATTTGTATCAGAGGTTACAAATATATTTTCTCCAATATCAATATTTTGAAACCTAGATGACGCATTTGTAATGATTTGCGTATTGAGACTTGTAAAAACTTTAGATGTATCAAAAACGGAATAATGCAATTCTTTTATTTTACCTGACGGATAAAAAACTTTCTTTACAGACCCATAGCTCAAGGAGCTATTTGTCATATCGTATTCAAAATAAATTGAAGGAAGACTATTTTGCCCAGAACCAGCTGTTTGAGTTATATTTTTTAAAAGCAACTTTTGTAGAGTTGAATCACTACCGTTATTTAAGTAATCAAAACTGAAATTTACCGTAGAAAGTATTTCAGTATCATTGTAAAGCCTGATGAAACGGATTCTTTTAGAATACAAAAACTCGTAGACATTTAAGCCATAATATGTTTGCCGATCAGTTCTGCTTATATAATTAAACTGAATAGACTTGTTGTTTGACAACAATATCTTATCTATATATGAAGCACTTGAGTAACTATTATCTGAATTACCTAATGTGTCATTGCAATTTACTTTTAAGTAAGAGCTGTCACGTAAATATGAAAACTTTATCCAGTTTAGCTCTTCAAAATCATGTATTTCTTTCAGATCCCATTGAAATGGAAATATCTCATCACCTGTTGTAACTCCTGATCCAACAAAATCCCCATAGCTTAAAATATTTCTAGTAGCATTCAAACTATCAAAATTGTTGACAGCATCTCCATAACAATAAATTGTACCATCCTCTCTAACAATAATCCAACCTGTTACATAATCCCTACTTGAAATTGTATGAATTATTGGATGAATATTCCAAGGTAAACCATTTTGAGTTATATAACGTTTTACAAACAATGTTTCTGACACAAGATATAAAGTATCTAATTCTTGTGCTACAATTAAATCTAAAGCAGTATTCCCCAACAACAATTTATACTTGTCATCTTCTAACGTAGTAGTACCATTATGCTCACAAATAATCGATTCTAATCCCAATGAAAAACCTAAACCAAAAGGTGAAGCTTGAGCTTTTCTGTTTTCTGACTTTGCAACACTTGAAACACTTCCGTTATAATCAAGAGAAAGTGAAACACCTAACCCGTTTTTACCTGGCACTGAAATCAAACTAAATGATTCCGTATGTTGTCCAGTATATAAATTTACAGAATTATTCTGAGATCCAGCGTTCGAAGGATCCCCTAGAATAGTAATAGAAGAATTTGAATTAGTGACTATAGATGCCGAGTTTGAATTAGAGTTAAATTTCCCAGATGACGGCTCCTGACTATTTGCTACTCCGTACATAAATACTAAGATAGAGATTACAAATAATAGAAATTTTTGAGATGAACCCATAAGAACCCTCCTAAAGGTTGATAGATCTGAGTTTTATTTTTTATTAACAATAACATATACTATGCAATCTTGTTTGTCAAGGATTTATTCACATTGTCATTTAATATGACACCTCTATTTTTATGACTTTTCTCATAGCAGTAAGTTAGTAACTAACGAAACTTCTTTTTGTTTAGAAACAATATAAAAGGAGGAGGTGACAATTATGGCAGTGAATGTTAATTTTAGTTAAATCGTTCCCACCAAATCAAAGAGTGGGAGATACATTGCGATAAGTATGAATGCGACAAAGACACCAAGAATAATTATTATTAAAGGTTCTATGAGAGTTGTAAGTGTTTTAATTTCTGAATCGGACTCTTTCTCATAGTACTCAGCAGATTTTAAAAGCATCTCTCCGAGCCGTCCTGTTTTTTCACCTGATGCGGTCATGCGAAGCATCGCTTTAGGAAACAAAGATGCTGTTTCTAAAGCATCTGTTAATGACTTCCCTTGTGTCAGATGAATCTCTGAAGGAGTAAGTTTTTTTATCACATAACGATTCCCGGTTGTTTTCACAGCTACTTGAAAAGCATAGATAATGTCAACACCTGAGACTAAAAGAGAACCAAGGGTACGACAGAACCTTGCTGAAAGAATTCTCATGACAAGATTCTTTAATAAGGGAGTTCTCACCAAAGCTCTATCAACATAATATTTAAACTTATCAGAGAACCAGATAAACGTTACTCCAATAATCATGAGAATAAATAAAGCTAACCAATACCAAACAGAGTTTTTAAGTCCGTCAGAAAATGAAACAACATATTGGGTAAGCTTGGGAAGTTCTGCACCAAAGTTAGCATACATTGAAGAGAAAACTGGCACAACATAAAGTATCAGAGCAAACACAACAAATATCGCCACAAAAATTACAAGAACCGGATAGGTTAAAGCTGAAGTTATCTTTTTAGTTGTTTCTTCACTTTTTTCACGGTATGAAGCGATTCTGTCAAATGCGATATCAATATCTCCTGATAACTCACCTGCATCAATCATCGAAATATACATAGAATCAAAAATTATAGGATATTTATTAAATGAAGATGCAATAGATTTTCCTGACTCAACTTGAAAGATAATATCTTGAAGAATCATTTGAAGAGTTCTGTCTTTTGATTGTTCACAGCCTAATTCAAGTGCTTCAAGGATAGATATTCCACTATCAAGTAAAATATTAATCTGTCTTGTTATTTTTGTAATTTCAGATTTTTTAAAAAGTTTTAAATAAATCTCTTTAAAATGAGAGATAGAAACTGTACAGGATTCTAAAAATACACCTTTATCAATCAATAGCTTCTCTAATTGCGGTTTATCTGATGCTTTTATGAAACCTGAAGTTTCTGTTCCGTCAACAAATTTACCTGTATAATTATATTGTGTCATTTCTCTTTACATTTTTTAAGAATTTGTTTATAATATAATAACAAACGCCCTAGGAGGGTAGAACTTTTTATGTTACCAACACTGAAAAACAGATTTTCAAAAGAATTTTGTGAAACATTCACTCTATTTCCTCAAATAACTGAAGAATCACTAGAACTGTTTATATCTGAAGAAACTGATTTATCAGTTTTAAACTATTTGCAATCTACTTCTAATCTAAATATTCAAATCAATCTAATAAGTAAACAAGAAGTAAATAATAAAATATCTAACTTTTATCAAACTATTGAACCGGGAGCATCAAATAATAAGTTATCAGATAAACAGAACAGTAAAATCTTAGACAACAAAATAGTCAAGCAGATAAATTCTATCATATCTAATTGTATAAAATCAAGGGCATCAGATATACATTTTGAACCGTATGAGAAAAAAATGATTTGTAGGGCTCGTGTCGATGGCATCCTTGTTAATCAGGAAGTTATTTCAAAAGACCAAATACCTGAAATCCTATCCCGCATCAAGATTATGTCCGGTTTGGATATAGCAGAAAAAAGACGACCTCAGGATGGACGTATTAGGTTTCAGTATGATAACCGCATGATTGATATTAGGGTTTCTTTTATCCCAACAGATTTTGGAGAGAAAGCGGTACTGAGAATATTAGATAAAGAGAGTCTGAAACTTGAGTTGAGTTCTCTTGGCTTCACACAACCTCAACTCAGCCTGTTTGAAAAGAAAATAAAATCACCAAATGGTATTATTTTAGTGACAGGTCCTACCGGATCAGGAAAAACTACTACATTATATGCGGCATTGAGTTCACTAAAATCTGAAGAATCAAACATATCTACGGTAGAAGATCCTATTGAGTATAATTTGGAAGGAATCAATCAGACTCAAGTAAAACCTGAAATAGATTTAACCTTTTCATCAATGCTTCGTTCTCTTTTAAGGCAGGATCCGAATATTTTAATGGTCGGAGAAATACGTGACAGAGAAACTCTTGAAATAGCGATGAGAGCCTCACTCACCGGACATTTAGTCTTTTCTACTTTGCATACGAATAATGCTATAGCAACTATATCGAGACTTATTGATATGGGTGGTGAACGAGCATTGCTCGCTTCTACTATAAAATTAATTGTTGCCCAACGTTTAATCAGGTTAAACTGTCAATATTGTATCACAGATGGTTTGGACGACAATGATTTGATTGCGGCTCAGAATATGAATTTCCAACTCTCTCATTCTGTAAAACATTCTACCGGATGTAATAGATCGGAAGAGCACACGTCTGAACTCCAGTCACACTGATATATCTCGTATGCCGTCTTCTGCTTGAAAAAAAAAAAAAAAATCTATAAACATACTACATATTACTATAACAAATATACACACTCTACGAATATATCTA
>CALCCW010000349.1:0-4253 GCA_937900185.1 uncultured candidate division Zixibacteria bacterium
TCAAGCAGAAGACGGCATACGAGATATATCAGTGTGACTGGAGTTCAGACGTGTGCTCTTCCGATCTTACCAAGTCAATTACACTCAACCCTCGTTTAGGACATCCTCCCCCTCGAACTGCTGAAACAACTTCCGGTATGCTGAATGCAATCGGGTTAGCGAATGTAGGCGTTGATAAATTTATTTCGGAAAAAATTCCATTTTTACAAAATCAACCGACCAGAATTATTGTCAATGTCGCCGGTTCTAAACTCACTGAATATATTGAAGTTTGTGCCAGACTTAACGATTTTGAATGTGTTGATATGATAGAACTGAATATTAGCTGTCCCAATGTTGATGAAGGCGGTATGGAATTTGGGGCAGACCCTGTGATGACTGAAAAATCACTCAAGGAAGTCAAAAAAGTATTTAGCCGTCCTATCATAGCAAAGTTGTCTCCCAATGTTACTTCAATTGTTGAAATTGCCAAAGCTGCCGAACAAGGCGGAGCTGATGGGTTTTCAGTTATCAACACTCTTCTTGGTATGGCAGTTGACGCTGAAACTTGGCATACCAAAATCACCAATAACAAAGGCGGGCTTAGCGGACCGGCAATTAAACCGGTTGCTCTTCAAATGGTTCATGCCGTATATTCTAATTGCTCGCTGCCAATTATTGGAATTGGCGGGATTCGTTCTACTGATGATGTTATTGAGTTTTTGTTATGCGGAGCAACAGCGGTAGAAATAGGAACAGGGTTATTCATAGACCCAACATTACCGGTAAGAATAGAAAAAGAATTAAAACAATATATGAAACGAAAAAAATGTAATTCAATATATGATCTCATCGGAAAAGTGAGGAAATACTGATGTCCGCTGTTGAGAAACTTAATGCTGTACAAGAAAAAAATAACTCATACATCTGTTTAGGTTTAGATTTAGACCCAAAAAAAATGCCGCCTGACAGCACGCTTTCAATCAAGAGTATGTATGGATTTGCTATGAATATTGTCGAGGCTACCAAAGACCATGTCTGTGCCTATAAACCTAATCTTGCTTTCTATGAGCATTTAGGGCATGAAGGTCTTTCACTACTTGAATCGATTGTGAAACGTATACCTGATAATATCCCAATTATTTTAGACTGCAAACGGGGCGATATCGGTAATACCGCATCATTTTATGCCGAAGCTATGTTTGAAAAAATGAATGCCGACTGGGTTACACTCAGCCCATATATGGGTTACGACTCGATGAGACCGTTTTTGGAATATGAAGATAAGGGCGTGTTTGTTCTTTGCTTAACTTCTAATTCCGGCTCTAAAGATTTTCAGCTTCTTGATGTCGGCGGGAAACCTCTTTATGAAATTGTTGCTGAAAAAGTTGATTATTGGAATAAAGAAAACAACTGCGGTTTAGTTGTTGGTGCTACTAATCCCGAACAGTTAAAAGTGCTGCGTGTTATCGCCAAAGATATGCCTTTATTGATTCCGGGTGTTGGAGCCCAAGGTGGTTCATTGGAAAAATCGCTTCTCTATGGAACCGATAATTTTAAAAAATTGGCAGTGATTAATGTCTCACGTTCGGTTCTCTATGCTTCAAATGGTGCCGATTATGCTGAAAAAGCACGTGATGAGCTTATCAAACTTAATACAAAATCACAAAAAATTAAATCAGGCGAAACTACCGAAACAACAGAACAAATACCTGAACAAATACAACAAGAGTCAGAAACGAAAACGCAAGTACAAGGGTTTACTCCACCTCCACAGTCGACACAAACAGAAAAACCTGTTGAAGAGGCTGCACCTATTGAACAATCTACTCCGCCGTCTGCACCTCAACAGGAAACAACTCCGCCAACGGTTCAACCAGAACCACCGGCAGTTGTCGAACCTGAAAAACCATCGGAAGAATTAAAACAGGAGACCAAACAAGCAGAACCACAAACTCCTCCTCCGCCGATTCCGACCTCTCCTCAAATACCGCAGATAAACAGGGATTATCAGGAACAGGCAATTCAACCTGAAAAACAAGAACAAGCAGAGACACCTAAACCCGTTGAACAGGAGGCACCTGCGGTGCAGAGTGAACCGAAAAGAACTCCACCTCCGCTGCCGACTCCTCCTCCTATATTACCACCGAATCCGGAAGTTATGAGACGGAACCGTGAGGAACAGGAACGGCGACTCAAAGCTCTGCACGAACAAAAACTAAAACAACAAAATGGCGATTCGACGGAAAGCAACAGCTCAACTGAAGATAATGAGTCTGCAACGCAGGAAAATAGTTCGGAACAAGAGAGCCATAAACAGAATTTCCAATCAAGGGGACACAATAGAAATAATCGTTGAAATCTCTTAACCAATCTATACATGAAAAGACGGATACTTTATTTGTGCCCGTCTTTTTTATATATAAAAAAATCATGGTTTTGTAGGGGACAGATTCATCTGTCCCGCTTGATAAAACAGACATTTTTGTCTGTCAAGTAGTCGGACAAGAATGTCCGATCTACCGAAATTGATTGTGTTGTTAGGATCTGTTTGTAGGGAACAGGCATGCCTGTTCCTCAATTCTACTACCAGTCTTTTTCAAAACGGAGAAGTGAATATACAAACTTGCCGTAATACTCACCATTGAAATAATGATGCTGTCGTAAAATACCATCTTTATGAAATCCTAAAGATTCCAAAAGATGTACCGTAGGTGTGTTAAACTCTGCTGTTTCGGCATAGACTTTGTTTAAGTTTCTAAAATCAAATAAAAAGGAAGTTATCAACTGCAACGCTTCTTTGCCAAAATCATGTTTTCGAAAATGAGGGTCGATTAAAATCCCAAGTTCTGCCGAACGGTTCACATCGTTATAATTAAAAAACGATATCTTGCCAATATGCGAATCATCTTCTTTGAGTATAATGGCAAAGGCTTGTTTATATGGAGATTTTACCGGTTTTTTAAACCTGTCAGTAATATCGGCTTCGCTTGTAAAGGCTAGAGGATGTACTGTCATAGAATGAGGTTCAGATTTTAAAAACCAGTCTAAATAACGTTTGGCATCATCAACAGTTTCAGGTCTTAAATAAATTTTGTTCCCAATAAACGACGGTTGAGCAGGGTATTCTTTTTTTTCTTTTGCCATAACAATCTCCGATTAGTTTGTTAAAATCTCTTATCAAGGAACATGCTTCGACTCCGCTCAGCATGACAGATTGTATTTGATATTTTTCAAGTCGCCCTGAGCGGAGTCGAAGGGTCTTGAAAAATATATTTATTCCCTAATTTCTTTATTATAGAGTTCAATCGCTTCTTTTATTGTATTGATAGCGTCAAGTCGTCCGCGAAGATTATCAATCACAACTTCTTTATGTTCCAATTTTTTATAATCCTCAAAAAAACGCTGAAGTTCCCGCATTATATGAGGCGGAAGAGCGGAAATATCATGGTATGAATTATAGGCAGGGTCATAGCGGTGAACGGCGATAATTTTGTCATCCTGACCCTTTTCATCAGTCATAGTAATCATACCAATCGGCAGACACTCCACCAAACAAAGCGAGGCAAGCGGTTCCTGACAGAGTACTAAAACATCGAGTGGGTCGTCATCATCGCAGTATGTTTGCGGAATAAACCCGTAATTAGCGGGGTAATGCACTGAGCTGTACAGCACGCGGTCGGCAAAAAGCATTCCGGTTTTTTTGTGCAGTTCATATTTGTTTTTTGACCCCTTGGGGATTTCTATAACTGAAATAAACGATTCGTCTATATTTTCACCGGGGGATACATCATGCCACGGGTTGGTCATATTGTTACTCCTTATTATTTTGCATGTAGTATAACCGAGAGAGCCGATGGGGGCAATCTTAAATTTATATTTATTGTTGTGTAGAGAATAGGCATACCTGTTCCTAAGGGCTTGTTGATAAAGTCCAACATGTGTTTCACTGTTCTGTCAGTTCCTTATTCCGCTTTAGCGGGATTGAGAACTGACAGGTGAATTGTCAGGTCACAACCCGCCAAGGCGGGTCAGGACCTGACCAAACTGAAAATTAAAATTTGACAATTTCATTGTATTAACTGTAATTAAGCTATGAATAAAAATATGATATTACTGGTTAGATCGGAAGAGCACACGTCTGAACTCCAGTCACACTGATATATCTCGTATGCCGTCTTCTGCTTGAAAAAAAAAAAAAATATATTTAAAATTTAACTATTTACTATAATTATTTATTTCAATACTTTGATTTTCTTCTATATTCTCTTCAT
>CALCCW010000350.1:0-4253 GCA_937900185.1 uncultured candidate division Zixibacteria bacterium
TAGTCATGGTAAGTCTGCTTGTTTTGGCTTTTATTTTTTTTATTTTTTTTGTGTTTTTTTATGTTTTTTTTTTGTTTTTTTTTTTTCAAGCAGAAGACGGCATACGAGATATATCAGTGTGACTGGAGTTCAGACGTGTGCTCTTCCGATCTCTGAAATCATCAAAATTTGGTTTCTCATGGCTGGATTCTTCTATGACGATCTCCGATAAAGGACAAAACTCGTTTATGATGTCTGAGCCTATTGCAGATATCTATTTACAAAAGGGTAAAATAAATATTAAATATTTTAAGAATTCTTATAGCATCAATTCGGATATTTCAGATATTTACTCTTTCGTTGAACAACTGGTACATAAGTTTGATTTATGTGCAGTTGGATATATTTCCTATGAGTCGACACTTGAAAAATTTGATATACAAAATAAAACTAAAAATCAAATACCTTCTACCCGTTTTCTTCTCTATGATATTCTAAATCAGATTCCAAACGAATATACTAAAAAAACCGTCTACACTCCAAATATTTTTAAAAACGCTCAAATCACCAATTCAATCTCAAAAGATGCATATATCAAAAAAGTTCTGAAGATAAAAAAACATATCAAAGAGGGCGATATTTATCAGGCAAATTTCACTTCACGGTTTGAGATTTCATCGCCCTTTTCCCCCTTTGAATCATATTGCAGACTTAGACAATTAAACCCGTCACCGTATGGTGCCTATCTCAATTTTGGAAACTATCAAATACTTTCATCATCACCTGAAAGAATCTTCACAACACAAAAAAACAGAATCACAACCTGTCCTATAAAAGGAACTATTGAGTTAGGTAAAAACGAATCTGAACAGCAGACAAATCTTAATAAACTTTTAAACTCTGAAAAAGATAAAGCCGAACTCCTGATGATTGTCGACCTTATGCGAAACGATTTGGGCAAAATTGCACAAACCGGCACAGTCTCAGTTGATTCACTATTTAAACCGGAGATTTATTCTTCGCTTATTCACCTTGTTTCTGATATTTCGGCAACCCTAAAAGATAATATAACTTTTGAAGATATAATCAATGCTCTCATCCCGGGAGGGTCTATTACCGGAGCTCCCAAAAAACGTGCGGTTGAAATTATTAACGATTTAGAAGAGTTCCCTCGATTTGTCTACACAGGTTCAATTGGGTATATGACAAAGGAGAAAGCTGATTTTAACATAGCTATTCGTACAATATATTATTACAATAACATTTATTACATACATGCCGGCGGCGGTATTGTAGCTGACTCTAACCCTAAAGACGAGTATAATGAGATGCTCCTAAAAGCGAAAAATCTCTTTAAAGCAGTAGGATTACAACATGTCTAAAAAACTACTAACCGTCACAACTATCAATGGAAAATTTATAACACGAGGCGATGACAAAATTTCTATCTTTGATAATTCTCTTTTATACGCAGAGGGCATTTTTGAAACATTATTAGCGGTTGATGATAATATTATTTTTTTACAAGAACACTTAAAACGTCTTTACAAAGGTGCTAAAGTAATGGGAATGACAATTCCAATTTCACAAAAGACCTTAAAAAAATGGATGCAGAAAACTGTCAAAGCTCACCATGACAGAATAACTAAATTAAGACTTACGATAACATCGGGTGAGGCTTCCAGATGGGTAGGCGTACAGGGCAAACCGCAAATCATATTATCAGCATCACCACACACAATGCCAACAAAACCCTTTACCGTTGATGTGTCCGAATATCGTGTTGACCAAGATTCTGAATTTAGACGGATAAAAACCATTTCGTATGCAATTCACGCTGTTGCATTAAAACTGGCTAAAAAACGTAAGTGCGATGATTCTCTCATGCTCAACAAAAAAAATCATGTCGCAGAAGTTACCTCGGCAAATATCTTCTGGGCGAAAAAGAATATAATATATACCCCACCGCTTACTGCTGGATGTTTAGAGGGCATCACTCGAAAAATTCTGATTCGGGAAGCCAAAAAATCAGGATTTCAAATACGTGAAAAAAACTGCACCTTAAACACACTTTTTAAAGCTGATGAGGTTTTTATCACATCATCGCTTAAATTTGTCATGCCAATTTTAAAAATCAAACAAGGTAATAAAACCTATCCTATTTCTAAAGGTCAAATAGCCTCTGTCTTGTATGCTCGGTTTGCTAAACTTGCCGGATTATCTTAAAATTCAAAATTTGTTTTTAAATTGACTTTATAGCAGAAACTTTTCTATACTTTCAATGTATGAACATAAACATAGAAAAGGAATTCTCATGAAAACAATATATACACTGTTGGCAGTCTGCCTTATTTCAATTATACCCAAAATATCACACGCACAGGAACAGGATGCTCTCTCTGCATCAATGTATGACCTTCCGCCCCGCTGGTTAGTTGACCTCCCGACTGCCGGAACCCTTCCCCGCGGCTACTACGATATAGGATTTCGCATTTACCCCGGTGGTGGTTCGATTGTAAATACCGACATAGGTCTCTCCAACCGCCTGACAATCGGCATCTCTTATGGCGGAGATAAAATTCTTTCCAATGAAACTCCCATTTGGAACCCATCTATCGAGTTTAATCTAAAATTCCGTTTAATCGATGAACTCGAATATTTCCCGGGTATCTCTGTCGGGTTTGCATCGCAGGGCAACGGAACCTATATCAGTAGTTTTGAACGGTATACTTTTAAATCTCGCGGGTTTTATGTTGTCGCCAGCCGTTCATTTTATTTTTACCAATGGACTGCAGGATGGCATTTTGGAATAAACTATTCGCAGGAGAATGATTTTGACAAAGAAGACGACCTCAATTTCTTTGGCGGTTTTGATGCCACTTTCAAATATAATCTCGCTTTGATTGCTGAGTATGATTTGGCACTCAATGATGACCGTTCTATGCTTCCCGACAAAATCAACTCAAACATATACGGCGGTAAAGGACGCGGATATTTTAACATCGGAATTAAATGGCTCTTTACAGACAATTTAGAACTTGAAGCAATCGTAAAAGATATATTCATTAATCGCCGAGATTCCGAAGCAATCACCCGTGAAATCAGAATTAATTATATCGACAGATTTTAGCGGGTGTTTTATTAGATCATCTATTATGCACAATTGGTAGGACAGACATTCTTGTCTGTCCATATAATAAATTTGTCGGACAAGTTCCTGACAAGTAAGGCGGAAATCTTTAGTATTTCCGCCTACAGATGTCAAAACCACTAAAGAGTTCTGCCCTACTAAGCTGAGAGACCGACCCCTTGGGGTCGGTTACTATTCTCATTGAATATTTCCACACCCCAAGGGGTTTGTTGATAAACCATCTAAAGGCATCGTCGGGAAAGGGTTACCGACGATTAAACAGTCAGGAAAGGGTTCCTGACTGCTCAAGTTGTGACAATTTGGACTTTATCAACAAGCCCCTTGCGGTGTGCCACCCGTCGAAAAAAGTCTGGATAAACAAACCGAAAGCAGCATAAAAATGAAAAAAACAAAAATAAATGAAATTTTAAGAAAAAAATTAAGAAAAAATAATTAAGAAATGTGTCTCATTTTTATTGACAAGTTCCGGATCTTAAGGATCCCGCCATATAACTGTAAGAGTTATTTAACTTAATTTGTAATGTATATATAAAGTGCTTAAAAGATAGAACAGTAAAAAGAAAAAAATAACTCTCGTTATAATAAAATAAGGTGAAGTCTTTTTAAGAGCATTTAATTTAACGCAATAAATAATAAATATTATTGCTTGGATCAATGTCCAATAGTAGGGAAAACTAAGCTCCGACAAGGCTTTAATATAAGTCATTGGCAATAATAAAAAATTACCTACTATCATAAACAAATACAATAATCTTATTTTTTTCTTAAGTTCCATTTCTTCTTTCCAATTTGATATTTAACTTGATTAAATAAATAATCCTAGCGTTTTGATCCACCCCAATACCAACCATATTTATAACTACCTCCTACGGAGATTTTTTTTGAATTTACTTCGCTTTTGTTATATGGTACTGTATATTTTGATTGTTTGCATCCATTTTCTCCGATTCCTTTTGTACTTCCATCTTTAAGTGTTTTAAATCCAACGACATCATAGCACGGGTGCCCCATCCGCTTGGGCTTGTTGAAAAAGTCCAAATTGTCACAACTTGAGCAGTCAGGAACCCTTTCCTGACTGTTTAATCGTCGGGAAAGGGTTCCCGACGACGCCTTTTGAGGGTTT
>CALCCW010000351.1:0-6422 GCA_937900185.1 uncultured candidate division Zixibacteria bacterium
AGTGTGACTGGAGTTCAGACGTGTGCTCTTCCGATCTGAGGGATATGAAAGCTCAAAAGTCTTCCGTGATGAAAATGCAACCGGCGTGTTTTTAACTGTCGGAGTCAATGGTATACGAATATATGATGATTTGATTCGCAAAGGCGATACAACTCGAGCGGTAGAGATTGCTGAAAAACTTATTGATGTGTATCCTGAATATTGGCAGACATATATATTGCTTTCTGATATTTATGATAAACGCGGGGATTCAACAGAAGCAATTGATCTGATTTACAAATTACATGACACTCTTGAATCATTTTTAGCAAGCAATCCTCAAAATGAATTTTATACCCAAGATTTAGGTATAGCAAAAATCCAATTGGGGCAGATGCAAAAAAATCAGGGTTTAATAGATGAGGGGATTAATTTGTTATGGAAAGGATTTAGCGAAAATCCAAACAGTAATTATTCTTTCCGTAAATTAGTAAACTCACTACAGCGCTATGGACGAGCAGCTGACATGGTTAAAGCTGCAAAAATGTTTGGAGAATACAAAGTAAACCGTTCTGATCCGTACTATCAACAGATTATGGGTATAAGAAACGGGAAATAATAGTCGTTATGTATATAAATACAAAAGCGGAGTTGAAAAAAAATCAACTCCGCTTTTTATTATATTCTAAAAATTATTTACTATACGATTTAATAGCTTCTTCGCGAGAGTCATAATGTTCAAAAACCGTAATTAAACGAGTAATTGTCAAAATTGATTCTATTTTGTCAATATTTGCAAGGACTAATCTGCCTCCTCTGTTTTTCACAGTTGTTAAAGCAGAAATAAGCATACCTAGCCCAACAGAGTTCATCCAGTCAACAGCAGCTAAATCGACACAGATATTTTTTTTATTTGCCTGCATATACTCATGGATTTTGCCGTGAAACATTGTTGTTTCATCGCCTCCCATAATTTTTCCTGAGACTTCTAAAACAACAATATCATTTTCTAAAAAGTCTGAAAATTTCATTTGAAACACCTTTTATTTGAAAGTTTGTTTTATCTTTTTTGTAATTTATCTTACGTAAAATGTCAATTTGAGTTGCAAAAAGCAAGTAAATTCTCTGTAATATGTTTCTCAAGCATGCTTCTAAAAGATATGAGTTGAATTGCCGATATATGTATTATGAAACTCATAATGCTGTTTATAATGTGTATTGTTTTTTGTCTTGATTGTTCATCAAAGATGGAAGTTATAAAAGCCGAGTTAATAGCTCAAAATCTGCAAAAAAGTGAGGAGTTACCTCATACATATCTTGAGAATGCGTTTAAGTTTTATGAAAAAGAGCAATTTGATTCGGTCTTAGTTTATTGTCATAAATCTTATGCCATAAACTCTTATAATTGGGAGCTTTATTATTTATATGGAAAAACAGCATTTAAAACAGGTCAATATAATCAAGCCGACAGATATTTATTACAAGCACTTTCTCTTTGTAAGTCTCATCAGGCAGATCGTGCAAAAATATATTTCGCTCTTGGAGAAAATGAAGATGCTCTCGGAAACATAAAAACAGCACAACAACATTATCTTATGGTTATACAGATGGACTCAGATTCTCAACTCTCTCAAAATGCTTATCAAAAAATGCAGCTTCTTTCGCATACCGACTAATTTTTTTAACTGTATTTTTATTTTAGAATTTAACATATTATAAAATGAGAAAAATACCGACATATCATTTTTCTGATAATTTTTCCGATAAACTCGGACGTTTTACGGCTGATTTTATTGCAGAAGGATTCAAACTGTTTGAAAATGAATTTGCCTATATTGATTCGTTTGTCACTTCTGCCAAAAATGATGCGTCAGAGCGTTCTGACCACCAACTGAGGTGTTCAGAAAAAGAGAGATACTTACTCGAGATGGTTTCATATAAGATATATGACCAACTTAATAGAGATGCTTTTAATAAACAAAAGCATACTTTGATTATAATGCCCGATTGTTTATCTATTCATGAATATGAATGCCAGAAGTCAGAGGGTGATCATGGAAATTTATGTAAGAGTTGTCATTCTGATTGTTTAGGGGCTGAAATTTCAGATGTAGCGAAGCATTATGGTTGTAGAGTTTTATTTTCAAAAAGAAATCTTTCTGAACAATTACAGCATCATGCACATGAGTTAGGAAATACTGCGGTAATAGGGGTGGCATGTATCATGATGTTGTCAGCAGGAATGCGTGTTGCTAAAGATGAGAACATTCCTGCTCGGGGAGTTCTACTACAATATACAGGGTGTGAACATTGGAATGACCAACCGTTTGCATCTTATTTTTCAATAGAACAATTAAAACAAATACTCAGAGAAAAATATGGAAAGTGAAATTAGAGAACTTACAATTAATGATTACGATGAAATAATTCGTATTTGGGCTATTTCAGGTCTTCCCTATAAACCAAAAGGGAGAGATTCAAAAGAGATGATGACTAAAGAGATGGCATTAGAGATTTGTCAGTATTTTGGTTTGTATCAAAACGATACACTTGTAGGTGTGGCAATCGCTAATTATGACGGACGACGAGGGTGGATTAACAGAGTTGCGGTAGATCCCGACTATCGCAGTCAAGGGTTTGCCGGCAGACTGATCACACGCTGTAGTGAATTTTTAGAATCATCAGGGGCGGTTGTTTTATGTGCTTTAATTGAAGATATGAATTATCCGTCTATATCAACATTTGGTAAAGAAGGGTTTACGCATTTTAAAGAGATTGCGTATTTTACAAAACGTCATTCCGACGATGCCTAAAATCATTTCAATAATGCCTGAGTTTTAGCTGATTCAATAATATCAGTTATTGGGATATTATTATTTTTTGCAGCTTTTTTACAGTCTTCATACTCCGGTTTTATCTGCACTGTTTTTTCATTCAGCATAGAATATTTTACTGAAATATCACCAAATGGTGTATGAACTTTTTTAGATTCTCTTTTTAGCTTAACCCTTTTAATATTTTGAATCCGAAGTCCGATTGTTGTTGTTTCTGAAAATAATTTTTCAATAACTTTATCTTTTAAGGAATTATCAACAAGTATTGTTACTATAACAGCCGGACGTTGTTTTTTCATTATAGTCTGGGTTAGTGTAATATCTAACACCCCTAATTCAAAAAGTTCATCAGAAAGATATTCAAACAACTGGGGATTCATATCATCGATATTTGTTTCTATTTGTGATATTTCATCTGTTTCATATTGAGCATGATGTAAATTATCGGAGTCGCCAATCAGAATTCTCAGTATATTTGGAATTTCTAAATTTCTGCTGCCGCATCCGTAGCCGATAGATTCAACCTGCATATTGGGCATTTTTCCAAAAGATGTCGCCATTGTTTTTAAAATTGCCGCACCGGTTGGAGTTGTCAATTCATCTTGAATGCCTGTGTTAAAAATAGGTATATCTGTTAGTAACTCCATAGTGGCAGGAGCGGGAAGAGGCATGGTGCCGTGAGCACATTTTATAAATCCTGAACCGACATGAATTTTTGAGACAAATATCTGCTTAACTTTCAAATACTCAAAACAAATCACCGCACCGGTAATATCAACGATAGCATCTAATGCACCAACTTCATGAAAATGTATTTTATCTTTTGTTGTATTATGAATTTTCGCTTCTGCTTCTGCCAGATTATGAAATATTTTTTTTGTATGTTCTTTGACATAGGCAGATAAAGATGAATTGTTTATTATTTTTTCAATAACAGGAAGAGTTCTATGGTGATGCTGTTCATCAGTAGCAACAATAACATGAGTACCGCCGATATTATGTTTGGAAATATTTTCAGAGGTAACTTCAAAACCGTCAAGTTTCAATTTTTGTAATTCTTGTTTGAGAAATTCAATAGGAACACCGGAGTCAATGCAGGCTCCCAAAATCATATCACCGCTTACACCGGCAAAACAATCAAAATATAAAGTTTTCATAATTTTACTCCTTGTAAATTTATCACAGATGCCATATATCCGGCACCAAACCCGTTATCAATATTTACAACCGCAATTCCCGGGGCACAACTGTTTAACATTGAAAGAAGTGCCGAGAGTCCTTCAAAACTGGAACCGTACCCGACAGATGTAGGCACACCAATTACCGGACAGGCAACTAAACCGCTGACAACAGTTGCCAAGGCACCCTCCATGCCGGCAACAGCAATGATGACATTGGAAGTATCTAATTGCTTTTTATTGTCAAGCATCCTATGGATTCCGGCAACGCCAATATCATACAGACGGACAACTTTGTTACCCATAGTTTCTGCGGTAACAGCAGCTTCTTCGGCAACAGGAATATCTGAGGTTCCGCCGGTTATTACTGTGATTATTTTTTCAGTTTTTGGCTTTGGTGTTTTGCCTATTTGGATAATGCGAGCCTGTTTGTGATAGACTGCAGTTGAGATTTTTTTTTGTATATGTCTGAAAGTATCTTCAGATGCCAGAGTGCCTATTATGAGATTATTTGTTTTTGTTAATGCCTGAAAGATAGAAACAATCTGTTCATCTGTTTTTCCTTTGCAAAATACAACTTCAGGGAAACCGTTACGTAATGACCGATGCGTATCAAGTTTTGCAAAACCGATATCATCAGTTGGAAAATTTTTGAGTTTGCTCATGGCATCGTCAACAGAAATTTCCCCGTTTTGAATTTGTTCTAATATTTTTTTTAGATTATCTGTTTGCATATAGATTCTATTTTTTCAGCACTTCGTTTAATGAACCCGAACGGAATCCGTTGGTATCTAAAGATACATACTTATAGCCTAATTCTTTTATCTGATTGCTAATGGTTTCGTTTGCATCTGCTTTGATAAATATATCAAAACTTTTTTTAGGTATTTCAATACGGGCGATTTGTTCATGGTCACGTACTCGAACTTCTTTAATACCAAGTTTTTTTATAATATTTTCGGCTTTATCAATACGAAGAAGTTTTTCAAGAGTGATTTCAGAATTATAGGGAACTCGTGACGACAGACAAGGCGAGGCAGCCTTATCCCATGTATATAGGTTGTATTGTTTGGAAAGAGTACGGATATTATCTTTTGTCATCAGACACTCTTTGAGCGGGCTTTCAACACCAAGTTCTACACCTGCTTGCATGCCGGGGCGATAATCGTTGATGTCGTCGTAATTGGTACCGTCGACAACTGTTTTGATTCCATGTTCTTCACCTATCTTTTTAAGTTTTATAAACAGACCGCTTTTGCAATGGTAGCATCTGTTGGTCGGGTTGGCTGTAAATTTTGGGTTTTCAAGTTCATTGGTGTTGATGATAATATGATCCACGCCAAGTTCAAGAGCGAGTTTGGCTCCCAGTTCAATCTCGCCTTTTGGGCTGACTGATGATTTTGATGAAACCGCTAATACTTTTCCGGGGGTAAATTCTACTGCTAACCGTAAGAGCAGGGTAGAGTCAACACCTCCTGAAAATGCGACCACAACAGAATGACGATTGATAAAATACTGTTTGATGGCATTCAGTTTTTGGTCGAGTGTGTCAGTTTGTTTTATTATAGTCATATTCTTATCTTAAGTCTGTATTTTTCTTGAGAGTATAATACTATAATAAAAAAGAATCTGCCACAGAAAAAGAGAAAGAATTTTTTGTGTTTTAAACAAAAAAGTCATGACCACAGGTGGCTACTTTTCTTTTAATTTATTAGGAATCGGTCGTTGACGTTCTCCTGTTGAATCAGGATGTACATGATTAAAATCTGTGGTATAATTATACTTTATGTTATAATCATCATAAAGAATTTTCAACTCACTTCTGGTAGCTGCCAAATGATAATATCTCGGATTTGAGGTGGCTTGCACCTTGCTCCCATATAATTCAATCACTTTGGCTAATTGTTCATCTGTATCTATCCGAAGACAGGCTCTGAAAAGAGAATCTTTAGGAATAACATTAACAGAATCAGTAGCTGCCTGAATACGTTCTTCTATTGTTCGATTATCTTCTTTTATTGGTTCTACTTTTTTAAATTTTGTTTCTCCTTCATGTCGGGTATACAATTGACCGCCAACTACAAAATCTTGGGCATCATATCCGGTTAAAGGCTTTCGCTCAAGAATTTTCATTCTTCTCAATTGAAGTTCTTCTGTTGTGTACGTACCACCACCTTGTTTAGATCCGGTATGTTCAGAGTGCTGGTGTTCTTTATAGGGTGGTTGGGGTAGATTTGGATTATGCATATAAGCACCGGGACCACCTTGCATCATTGATATTCTATATTCTGGAGAATTATCATAAATTTCTATAGTATCTTTTGTTGTAATAAAATACTTATAATTATCATTCTTCTCTTGATATCTAAACATAATCCAACTGGTATCATTTTTGGGTATATCTACCGTAATAGATATTTCAACTACCGTA
>CALCCW010000352.1:0-11255 GCA_937900185.1 uncultured candidate division Zixibacteria bacterium
GGGAGGAGTGAGGGGCTGTGAGGCGAGGTGAGAGGAATGGAATTAATTGATGTGCGTAGGTTTTTGGCTTGTTGTGTTGTGTTGTTTTTTTTTTTTCAAGCAGAAGACGGCATACGAGATATATCAGTGTGACTGGAGTTCAGACGTGTGCTCTTCCGATCTCCAGCTTGAGAGTTTACAACTCCACCAAGACCTACAGTATCAGCACCGGAACCATCATTTCCGGCATAGTTGATAAAGAGACCAAAATCAAAGTTTCCGGTAAAACCAGGAATAAGGGTATCACCAACGATTGGATCGTATGATGAAGGACCATAAATCCGGAAACCATTTGTAAAACTAGCTTTTGCAGTTAAAGTACTTGTAAACCGCATGTCAAACGTTACAGGCACACCAGGGATAATCAAAGTATCACCAGCAGTATCAACATAAGTACCTGTGGTAGCATCAAGAGTAACAGAGCTTGCGCCAGCCATTCCAAAAGACGCTACGATTAAAACAAGAGCTAAGAAAAATGAAATACGCTTCATTTTCTTCTCCTAATTTTTGTTGTTATTATCAATTAAGAGTGACAGACATATTAATTCATTCTTTTTCCCCCTCGGGAATCGTTGTAAAAAAATCACAGGCGAGAGCCAACTAGCCTTAAGAAGATTAATAACGTTTTTATAAGAGTGTATTAATTGTCTACTATGTGAAGCGTGTGCGTTTAACCTCTTTTTTAAACGTCCTCCTTTCCACAGTTTAAAATTGTTTACATTTATCAATTCAAAAAACGAATCGATTATTTTCTTTTCTTTTTGAAAAATAATTTTATTATTCATAATTATTTCAATCTTGTCATTTTTACTTTTTATCACAAACAGTCCGCACATGGCACCGGTCCGGAAGGATTTCCAAACATATAATTCACCATATATACCAAATCGGATACATTTATATTACCGCTGCAGTTCACATCTCCCGCTTCAAACGGAACAGGGTCTGGTCCATTTTGGAAGCTGTATGCTATCAAATATACCAAATCGGATACATTGATAGTTCCATCAGAAGAACCGTTGATATTACCACAAATATATGAGAGAAGCACAGTTAAGGAACCATTAATAACGTTGATATTCGCAGAATCTAATATTGCTATCGTGTCAAGGGCTATTACCATCGAGTCACAGCGGGAAAGGTCAATCGGCTCACCGAGTACACGAGATACTTTTTCATAATTTGTACAAAGTTCACCCACCCATTGCGTACATTCCCAACACGTAGTATCTACAATCTCTAACGGAAGCCATGTAATAGAAGAACCGTCAGATCGGGCAAACCCAAAATGGTCTTTAAATTGGGTTTGAATAAGCATATTCACTGTGCGGTCTAATTCCTCATCAGCCATCGGGAATACATCAGCAAGAATTCTCAAAAGAACCCCGCCCTGCTGACCGGCAGGAATAGGAGGAACCACTCCGCTACCAGGAAGGTCAGCGATACCTACAATATTTATATCTGTTCCCAATCCTGAGATTGAACGAGTGTCTAAAAATTCCCATCCCGATGTTAATGTTCCGGTTGAGTCAAAATTACCGACAGTATCTAAATAAACGGTATCATAAAAGAAGTCATACGGATCCCAAGAAAAAACTTCAACGGAGTCAATACAAACTCCTCCACTGGAATTTATACAATCCCAAAAAGTAGTGTCATACACTGTCATTGTATCGGTTTGAAAAACCATGACATCAGGTCGGTCAAGCTGAATCCAAATATTAAATCCGGCTATTTCATCATATAAATTGTCTAAGAAAATTGAGATTGGAGTGTTTAAAGAATTCGGCATTGCTGTAGTATCAGCAACTTTTAGGGTAATACTTGGAATCTGAGCGTTAGATGTGGAAGTAAACAGTACCATCAAACAAATGACAGCCGTTACAACACCACGTATCATGGAAAGCCTAAGCGGAAAAATCATATAACTCCTCCGAGGGGTTAATAAGTCGTTAATATTTTGTTTAATCCCTTAGCTAGTACCTATACTCAATTACTCCGAAACGCAATACGATATCACGCTGTTTGAGGTATCATTATTAAGTTGTTAATCCGTTAACATTTGACTCAATAAGTATCCTGTTAGTAAGTTTCGCACCGCCCCCACGACGGTTAAAAACGAAGTATTCTTATAGATTTGAACTACTCGGAAGAGTAAGCTTTCTGTGGTTTCGTATGAAAAATGTGTTTTGCTTGTTATTACTTGTATCTATCATCCGAGTCGAATATACAGCCAAAGAATTATTTTGTCAATAGAAAAAATTCAAATTTTTAAATTCCTCTGTTTTTTCATTTGAGTACATTTCATTACATACCTCTTATCTATAAGATTCTTATGTTTGAAAAACATCATAGAATTATTTTTTTTCAATTATCATCTATATCTTCTTTATTATATCAAACTGATATTGCAATCGACATGCCGCTTTCTTTTGATAAGTAAATTAAGACGACTATTTCACTTATATGGCGTTATTTCCACAGAAACCATTTGATTGTTCAGCTTTTGCACAGAAATATCATATACTGTTATCAAAGTAAGAATTATTCTGCACTCTTAATATGCAGAAAATTACACCTATTACAAATACATTTATATAAGGCTATTGCTTTTTAAACTTGTCAGAATATAAAATCAATGTATTATTCCACTTATGAAAAATAAGTAATACACATATCGCAGGACTTTAGTTGTAAAAGGATATAAAAAATGGCAAAACTATCTAGACAGACAAAAGAGACAATAAAAACTATCATCGTTCTCATTATAGTGGGACTGTTATTAACAGCTTATGCTATTTACCCTCTTAATAATTCTGACACATTATTTGCCCGTGCTGATATAGAACAATATAACAGTGATTCTCTCCCTCCAAACGAAAAAGGGCTGTACGATAATTCTGAATGGGTCGTTGATACCTTTCGGGTTGAACCGGATGGGCTTACATCGCTTGCTTGTCTATATATATCAGACTCGTCATCTGATTCAACTTTAGGAACTGTCATAGTTATCCCGTCATCAGACACAATCCGAAGCTCCCAACTTACGCTAATTGAAGAACTTATCAAAAACTCTTATGCTTGTATAACTTACGATCAACGGGCATCAGGTTTATCTTCAGGTAAATATCACGGTTTTGGGGTTTTGGAAGCTGATGATTTACAAGAACTTATTGGTTATCTTGAGATTCATGGACAAATAACACCTCCTCTATATATAGTAGGAACAGAACTGGGAGCCGATGCTGCTCTAACTTGTGCCGTAGATGAGTCGAGAATAAAAAAAGTCGTCGCAGTTGAACCTTTTTTTACAACTGACAATGTTATAGAATCAGCACAAATAAAACATCACTCTATCTGGTTCCCTTTTTATAATGGGGTTATGTATTGGTGGTATAAATTGAACTCAGGCTATGAACCTGCATATAGAGAACTTGCAGATATATCCCCGGTCTCTTGTAAAACCCTCATTCTTACAAATGTCGACAATGAAGCTGTGTCAACGCTTAAATCTCTTTCAGAAACATCACTGCTTACAATCAAAAAAAAGGATAATAATTCCATCCCTGTAATCCTCAAATTTATAAATGAATAACCAATCTTTTAAATAATAACAGAATAGCGACAAAAAGGAACAGCTATGGCTTTTATTGACTATATTGAATATGATGATGCCCCTGATAATTTAAAAAAACTTTACGACCGTTACGGCGGTAAGACAAAAACTCCCGCAAATATTGTTCGTATAGCAGGCACAAATCCGCCTGCGATGAAAGCTCATCTTGATTTGTACAGGGCTATCATGTTTCAAAAATCTGATCTCAGCCGACACCAACGAGAGATGATTGCTGTTGTTGTTTCATCAATCAACCAGTGTCACTACTGAATTGAACATCATTGGAATGCGTTGCATTCTCTCGGTGGAATAGACATGAGTTTAAAAACCCAACTGGTTAACAACTATAAAACTGCTGACATCACTGAAAAAGATATATTAATATTGAACTATGCAGAAAAAATCACCACACAACCGGCATCAATTACTAAAGATGATATAGCAAAATTAACAGATAATGATTTTTCACAAGAAGCAATACATGATATTGCACAAGTAGTTTCATATTTTAATTATGTCAACCGTATGGCAGACTCTTTGGGTATTGAGCTGGAAAGCGAATAAATATTATTGTATATTGAAGTTTTAAAATTGACAGATTCCTACAATTCTATATCTTGCCTAAAGAACAAACCAAAGAAAAAAGAACTTGATTGAATGACACGTTTGAAATTTTTTTTATCCTTACTTCTTTGCATTTGCACTCATACTATCAAGGCAAACAGCAAAGATATATTTTTTTTAGATCCGGTTATTGTTGACCAGTCATTTGATGATTTTTCTGAAAGCCAACATTCCCCAAACCTGATCCTTGACAATAACGGGTATCTTTTAACATATCAAATTGATGGTGTTGATGGCTGTAATGTAAAAACAATCCGCTTTCATACCGACCCGCAGTTTAATACGATTTCTGAATACTTTCTTTTTGACTCTACGCAATCGCCTTTAGTTCCAACCGTATGTCAAATAGGTAATAAAAAACCATTTTTTTGGTTTAGTCGTCACATTAATACACAGAGTAATGATACCTTATTTGAACAGCAGCTTATGCTGTATGACGGCGACAGACCAACCGAAGAGGAACTCGAAAAAATACATTCCTTGTATACTTTAGAGCGGGCAAATTCATACCGACCACAATTTATGAATGCGGGGAATAGAATTTATTGCGAAATACTCAAAAAAGAACTGTCCGACCCCGGCAATAATAGATATGAATTTTTCTTACGCTCATTAGACTCAGCATCATCTGACATCTACCCGTTAAACCTTCATTTTTCAGCTAATGGGAAAACAGCACTTACCGAATATGGTGATTCTCTGCTGATTATCAAATCATGGGTTTTCTGTACGGAAGATGAAAACCTTAATTGTATTAAATGGGCAACAGGATATAAAGCATATATTGTTTTTGAAAATAAAATTCAATCAATTCACGCCTTAAGCTCAAACGAAATATCAGACAAAAATCTGCAGCCGGATGATATTTTTGTCCGCTCGGTAAACGGTGAAAATTTATTTGCACTCCGACAAAGTAATCAGCTGATGAAAATCAATCTTGAAACAATGAGTTTTGAAGAACTGTTAGATTTATCGCTCTATACAAATCAAAAATATAAAAAAATAATTCCAATCCAAACCGTTGATTATTGTATTGTTATTCTTATTGATGATGACAACAATAGTACAATTATGCGGTTTGACCCTCAATATCAATTTGTCGATTCTGTTTCTATTCCTTTTGAGGGAAATGTCACCGAAATTTCAGACTTTGTCTATGATAAATCCCAGGATAAACTTTCGTATGCGTATGCTGCGAATCTTTTTGAAAACAATTCTCCTACCCGTATATTTTTACAGTCTGTACTCTTTGACAAAGATTTAGTTTTAACTCCGGCTTCGGAATTACCTGACAGGTTCACACTCTCGCAAAACTACCCCAACCCGTTCAACCCGACAACTACAATTAAATATTCTATTCCTCAAGACGGACATACAACTATTGATATATATAATTTATTGGGGCAAAAAGTTTCTACTTTGTATGATGCCAACCAAACTGCCGGTGAGCATTTTCTCAATTGGGATGCGAGTAAGCAATCATCAGGGATTTATCTTGTCAAAGTCTCTTACGATAATCAAACAAAAACAATCAAGACAATGTTGTTGAAATAAGTAACTTTCTCTTTTTCTGACGTTGCGAACGGAGTCCGCGAAAGTTCGCCTAGGCGAATGGCAATCTTATCTTTTTATAATATTTCTATGATAAAAAGGATTGTTGAAAAAGTAAAATCTGTCTTTCAAAACCCTTCTACTTAGGCGGACTCAGGATGACTTGAAATACAACAACTTATACTATTTCTTCAAGCTCTAAGAAATAGCATTTAATATTTTTAATTTGAGTTCTTCATTTTCCATATCATCATTGATAACAGCACATAAAATTTCATGTAAAAGCTCTTTATTAATATTTCCATTTGCCACATGATAGCTTATGTTTTCCATTTCTGGGAAGAATCTTTGCATAACTGAGAGATACCCATTTGATAATAAAAACTGAGCACCCAATGAAATTGATATTCGCTTATTCCCATCTACAAAACAATGAAACTTACAAGTACAGAAGAACAAATGTGTTAGTTTATCTTCAAAATGAGGATAATAATCGTCATTTTGAATATGTTCTAATATCGATTCAAGTTTTGAAGTATCTAAATACCCCTTTTCTCCACCACCACTTATATCAATAGTTGTTCTATGAATCTCAATTGCTTGTTCAAGCGTAAGATAAATTAGAGACACTACTCCCGCTCCTTGAGCCTTTTTAAAACTTCTTTAGATTCTTCAAGACGTTCGATAAGTTCCTTACTTTTCTCACCTAAAAATCTTTCAAATTCATCTGAATTTAAAGGTGAAATATATTCTTTAAGTTGAAGATGTAGTGTATCTCTAAACGCAAGGTCACGACTTGCCATTTGATTGCGGGCATTGTCAACTAATGGTTTCCAAAGAGCTTGAGATTCAAATTCTAAAAACAATATATCTACTTCTGAAGAGGTTAGCTTACGTTTTACTTTTTTAAAAGCATCTTCAAGCACTTTAGCAAATCCAAATTCATAAGAAGAAACTAAATCAAGAATCGATGCATATAACGTATCTCTAACTTTATCTTTTTTATGAAGTTTTAATATTTTTCTATACTCTTGTGCATTTTCTTTAAAAATACTTTTGTAAATTTTATTTGTATATAAAGGATATTTAAATTTCCCCATATCAATATACTTATCTAAAGCGTTGGTGAATTCTTTACGATAGTTTTCCTCTTTAAAATAAGAAATAATAAAATCTTCATCGCGTTGATTAATATACTTTGTACCGCCACCGGTTTTTTGATTTATAGTATCAATTACAATATCAAGAATGGCTTGACGTAAAAGTTTTGCCCTATCGCTTTCAGTCAAAAGCATTGCAAGGTTAAGAAATGCTCTAAAATCAAAGATACCAATTTGTGGCACTTTTATGTCGACGAAATCTGTTTCGTTAACATATTGCTCATTGATTGCTATCTTGAAATCTTTTAAAGACTTACCTCGTAAAATCTTGTAACCATTTTGCTTGAGTTCAAATTCGTATTTCGATATGTAATTATCGATTGTTCTTGATGTAACTTCAAAGAATTCAGCAACTTGCTCTTTTAGAAGAGTAAATTTACCTTGAAATTCAATTCCTTGCAGATTTACGGCTTTTTTAATCTCTTTAATTGCAAATGGGTTGTTGAGAATATTTTGTCTATCAATATCTGATTTTGTTAAATTGTTACTCATCTACAATCTCCGATTGTGAATACCATGTTATACTTCATAAAAGTAGAAGAAAGTAATAAGATGTCAACGATAAAAGTTGTTTTACATGGTAAATATACCGGTACTGCTGCTTAGATATAAAACTCGGGGGCATACATATACGCCGAATCATATTTTCTTGCCTGCTCGGTATGCGGAAGTGCCTGCACTCCATGAATACCGTTTCGCTTGATAATCACTGCCGGGGTTCCTGCAACAGTTGTATTTGACGGCACATCTTTCATCACCACAAACGAATTAGCACCAATCAAAACATTATTACCTATTTTAACAGGTCCCAAAATTGTTGCACCTGTTCCTACTAAAACATTATCGCCCAAGGTTGGGTGACGTTTGCCTCTGTGTTTTCCTGTTCCGCCTAAAGTGACATTGTGAAAGAGTACAGCATTTTTGCCAATCACGACAGTTTCACCAATGACGAGCCCTGAACCATGGTCTACAAAGAACCCTGCACCGATTGATGCCCCCGGATGAATTTCTATACCTGTTAAGAAGCGACTGATTTGCGAAATAAGTCTTGGTATAAACGGAATTTTCATATTCCACAACAGATGAGCAATTCGATGAAAAATTATCGCCTGCAAGCCGGCATACAAAATAAACTCAATATTTCGTACTGCCGGATCGTTGCGGTAGATAGCTTTGATATCTTCTATAATTGATTTCATCTTTTTAGTTCTCCATCAAAGGTGTTGAAATATACCTTTCACCTGTATCACAAATTATAGTAACAACCGTTTTTCCTTTGCCAAGTTTTTTGGCAAAATTCAAAGCGGCTTGTACATTTGCTCCCGATGAAATCCCTGCTACAATTCCCTCTTTGAGTGCCAACTGACGGCTTGTTTCAAAGGCAGCTTCATTTTCAATTTGCACAATTTCATCGACAACAGAAGCGTCATAGTTCTCAGGAATAAACCCGGCACCAATCCCCTGAATCATATGCGGTCCAGGTTCACCACCTGAAAGCACAGCAGAATCTGTCGGCTCGACGGCAATTATTTTGCTATTATACTTTTCTTTTAACACCGAACCTGCCCCGCTGACAGTTCCACCGGTACCGACTCCTGCAATAAAAACATCAAGATTTATATCACCTAAATCAGCAACAATTTCGGGTCCTGTTGTCAGTTTATGGATTTCTGGATTAGCAGGATTGGAAAACTGTTCAGGTTGGAACCCACCTTGCTCTTTTAACAGCTCCTTAGCTTTTTCAATAGCACCGCCCATCCCTTTTTCTTTGGGTGTCAAAACCAGCTTGGCACCCAATAATTTTAGTAAAGCTCTGCGTTCTAAAGACATAGATTCGGGCATAACCAATACACATTTGTATCCCTTCGAAGCGGCTATCATAGCAAGAGCAATTCCGGTATTTCCCGAGGTCGACTCAATGATTGTCATCCCCTGTTTAAGAATTCCCTCTTGCTCGGCTTTTTGAATCATTGCCATCCCGATACGGTCTTTGACAGAACTTCCCGGGTTAAAACTTTCCAGTTTGACATATATATCTGCTGAATCTGCAGGGACAATTCTGTTTAATTTGACAAGTGGTATACGTCCAATTGTTTCTACGATGTTTTGAAATCTCATTTTACTACCTTTGTTTTGTATGTTTTCATTTTATTTTTTACAAAAAAAAGACCTTTCTTCAAAAGAAAGGTCTCATAATTCTATATATATATGTTACAGATATTTATCTAACAGACAACCTCACTTTTGAACGGTTTTTTTGCATACAACAACAACAGCAACAAAGTTCATTGCTTAAAAGAGGTAGGGTATGAGTTATTCTGTTTTGGTTTTTCATCTGTTTTTATTATTTCTATGTTATTTTGATTATAACCGAAAATCTAATTTTGTCAAGACAATTAATTTTAAATTGGTCAAACAACAAAAGAACTATTGACAATTATTGATTTACGGTTATTATGTTTATATAACTAAATATTATTTTATAAAATAAACTGATGAGACTAAATATGACTAACAACCTTTCTATTAAACAAAATAAGATGTTAAAACAGGTAAAAGATTCTATCTGTTGTTGTTGCTGTGTCGAATATAGGAAAGGTTTCACTTATATATTATAATTATCATTAACAATATTATCTAAAATTTCAGGAGCCTTTTCTACCGAAAAGGCTCTTTTTTTTGTGCATTTTATTTAAAATAAAAATGCGTAATTATTAACTACTTAACTATTAAACCTAAACCGTAATCTGTTTTAGATAACAGAAGGAGAAACAAAATGAGTAAAGTTCTAAAAGAATTATTAACTGCTAACAAAAATTATTCTGACAATTTCAGGGAAAAAGCTAAACTTGTAATGCCCCCCAAACGACGCTTTGCCATTCTCACCTGTATGGATGCAAGGCTGGACCCTGCTAAATTTGCGGGTATTGCAGAAGGAGACGCTCATGTTATACGTAACGCCGGCGGAAGAGCAAGTGATGACGCTATCCGTTCTTTAATAATCTCACACAAACTACTCGGCACCAAAGAATGGTTTGTAATCCACCATACGAACTGCGGAATGGAAACATTTACGAATGAAATAATCACCGACCTTTTAAGCAAAAGTCTGTCAACTTCAAAACTTGATGAGGATGGCTGGCACGATGATGGTACCGGTTCGGGTACCTCCGCCGCGAAATCAATTGACTGGTTAACTATTAGTAATCAGGCAAAAAGTGTATATGATGACGTACTGCGTATTCGTTCTCATCCTCTCGTAGCAAAAGATATTTCTGTTTTCGGATATCTGTTTGACGTAAAAACCGGACAGTTGGTTGAAATTCCCGAAGCAAGTGTTGTTGGAAAGCCGTCTGAACTTGTTCATTCTGCCCCAAATTAAAATATTTTTATCTAACCTTTTTAACACTGTTTGTTGGATATTTTTTAGAAGTATCCAACAAACAGATATAACTGTAAAATAAAATTTATCTAATTATCAGTATGACACCTTGAGCATATAATATTTTGAGTTCCATTAGATTGTCTTAAAAAATATCCACTGCCGTTACTTTTCCAGCCCGCCCTATGAACAGAATGGCATGTTTCACAGACCATCATATTAGCAGTAGCAGACGGCCAGTCCACTCCGGGAAAAGCATCTTCGTTGATTTGATTTGCCCAGGGTAATACCGGTGTAAGTCCACTATTCATATTTACATCAGAAGGAATTCCCGTAAAATGAGTATTAGCACCAACAGCAGGTGCATCGGTACCATTATGACAAGAAACACAAAAAACAGAATTGCTGTTATCAGCAATCAATATATATCCATAAGCAGTAGCGGTAGGGTCATGTACATCATGACATTTATCACAACCGCCGACAATAAATGTACCGTCTGTAGAAATAGTAGGATGCTGTGTTTCTGTACCGTCATTGGTTGCTTCTGCATAATTAAACTGGTCGCTTGCAGAAATTCCTCCGGTACCCGGAACAGCAGGAGTTGGGGCGATTCCGTTATGACAGGAGATACAAAATGTTCCATAGTATGTACCGTCATGATTATCACTCAAGAGAATAGGATTTGTCAAACCTGCCGGATTTTCTGTTTGAGCTGTTGCTCCATGCACCGTGTGACACTGCTCACAGCTAAAAGGAGGTGGATTTGTAAAATGAGTACTGCCGGCGGTATGGTCACCCAAAGATCGGAAGAGCACACGTCTGAACTCCAGTCACACTGATATATCTCGTATGCCGTCTTCTGCTTGAAAAAAAAAAACAA
>CALCCW010000353.1:0-7831 GCA_937900185.1 uncultured candidate division Zixibacteria bacterium
TAAATAAGCCAACCATAAATTATCTGCTTTTTTACCAATAATAGGTTTGAGTTTTTGGAGCGTTTTTTGAACATCCATCAGATTCCCCCATCAATCATTTTCTGTTTGGATTGCTCTTTATAGAGTTCTGTGACTATTACTCGAAGGTCTTTTTTTAGAAGCAAAGTATCCTTCCAAGCTGTGATTTTTTCCATTCTTTTTTGTTTGTCAAAATCGAGCAGTTCTTTTTCAAACAACATTCTTCGTTTATCCATAATTGGATCTCTGCCAATATACCAATGCTCCATATTATGAAGCTTCGTCATCAGCTCGCACTCCCCAAGAGCAATACCATATAAATTTCGTTTTTTTATCATTTCTCGATTATCAATAAGCCCAACAATATCTTTCATCGACCGAGCAAGATTGACTTTTTTAGCTTGAAAGAAATTATCAAGAGGATCAGCCGATAATAAAGGTCTGTTTTTTAGTGATGCATCTAGCTGGTAGAGATCATTAAGAGAAGATTTAGTAGAAATTGAATATGAATCAGATTGTTTAGATTGATCTATAAGATAACTATTTTTATGTGAATTATATCGATACTCATTCAACCGATTGTTATTGAATTCCATTTTATGTCTTCCCTAAGAAGTAGTAAAATGAATGAGTTTATAAATGTTTTGGAATTTTACGATAGTAATAATTGTTGACTTAGTGGTATATTTATTTATCTTTAAATCAAAATGATATAAACAACTCACTTAATTGGAGGATTGCATGAAAAAGGTTTTGAGAAGTATTTTAATCATATTCGTAATTCCATTTTCTATTTCACAATTAACTTTTTCAAAAGAACCAATCAGCTCTGACAAACTATCAAATGTTCAGGTAACCAAGAACCTTACATCTATGCCTCTCTCTTTTACAGAGAATCAGGGACAATGGGATGAGAAGGTCAAGTTCCGTGCTAACGCAGGTGGAGCTACGATGTGGTTTGGTGCTGATGGTGCTTATTATCAGTTTACTAGAACTATTGAATCTGACTCTATCTCTGTTGTAGATAAACGGTATGGTATGCCTGATGATATGATGGATAGAGAACCGGATTCAATCGAAACGATGATGATTAAAGCTAACTTTGTAGGAGCGAATACAAATCCGCAAATGGTTGGTGTTAACATGATAGATTACAAATGTAACTATTTTATAGGTAACGATAAATCTAAATGGGCTACCGATGTACCTAACTATACAGCAGTTCTATATGAACAAGTTTATGATGGTATTGATTTGAAATATTACGGCAATGGTAAACAGATGGAATATGATTTTATTGTTGAACCAGGTGCTGATTTTTCTCAGATAAAAATACAATATGATGGTGCTGAATCTGTTTCTGTTAATGACAATGGAGAGCTTGTTGTAAAGACTATGTGGGGTGAGGTTGTTGAACAGAAACCAATTATATATCAGATAGAAAATGGCTCCCGTATAGCTGTGAGCGGAGACTATGACATGAAGGGCACGAGTACCTTTGGGTTTAAAATGACTGGTGACTTTGACAATAGTCTTCCCTTAGTGATTGACCCTGTATTGTCTTACTCCACCTACCTTGGGGGAAGTGATTATGAAAAAGGCCGAAGCATAGCAGTTGACGGCTCTGGCTCTGCGTATGTGACAGGTGTGACAAGTTCTACCGATTATCCCACCCTAAACCCATACCAGGGGACATATCAAGATGGCGGCCGTGATGTATTTGTAACTAAACTAAGCAATTCGGGAAACAGCCTGATCTATTCGACCTACTTAGGTGGGAGTGGTTATGATTATGGCTACAGCATCGCAGTTGATGGCTCCGGTTCAGCCTATGTGACAGGTTCGACAGGTTCTACAGATTTCCCTACTCTGAATCCATATCAGGCTACGATCAATGGTACTTCTGATTTATTTGTAACCAAACTGAGCTCTTCAGGTAACAGCCTGATATACTCCACCTACTTAGGTGGGAATGATAATGATTATGGCTCGGGTATCGCAGTTGACGGCTCTGGCTCAGCGTATGTGACAGGTATGACAAGTTCTACAGATTTCCCTACTCTCAATTCGTATCAGGGGACTTATCAAGGTGGCGAGGATGCTTTTGTAACCAAACTGAGCTCTTCAGGTAACAGCCTGATCTATTCGACCTACTTAGGTGGGAGTGTTTATGATAATGGCTACAGCATTGCAATTGACGGTTCCGGCTCAGCCTATGTGACAGGTGAGACAGCTTCTACAGATTTTCCTACTCTCAACGAGTATCAGACTTATCAAGGTGGGGGTGATGTATTTGTAACCAAACTGAGCTCTTCAGGTAACATCTTGATCTACTCGACCTACATAGGTGGGAGTGCTAATGAACGTGCCTTTAGTATTGCAGTTGACGGTTCCGAATCTGCTTATGTAACGGGTCATATCCAGTCTACCGATTTTCCTACTCTCAACGAGTATCAGACTGATCAAGGTGGTGATGATGCTTTTGTCGCCAAGTTCGAAGCATTTTCAGTAGGTGTTGAAGAATATGACCTTGATAATCTACCCTCAAATTTTAATATTTATCAAAATTACCCAAACCCATTTAACCCATCAACTACAATAGAGTTTAATCTCCCAACCAAATCAAATGTGAGTATCAATATCTATAACTTGCTCGGACAAGAAGTTCAGCAACTTGTTAATCAAGAATACTCAGCGGGTAATTATAAAGTAACATGGGATGGAAAAACATCAACTGGTGTTCAAACTTCAAGCGGTATTTACTTATACCGTATTGAAACAGATGATTTTGTAGAAACAAAAAAGATGCTACTGTTAAAATAAATATTTCTCTTTTATAAAGCCAGCAAGTTAGATTTTGCGGGCTTTTTCTAACAGAAAAAATAAGTTATGTAATCAACTTACTTATATAAAAAGAATTATCCCTCTCCTCCCCAACTCTCATAAACGGTTTATAATTCTCAATCAACCTTTCCCAAAATGATTTATCTTCATCAGTTGCTTCTTCATACATGTTAAACAAATATTCCAAATGTTTTCGAAGTTCTTCATGGTCAACTGACATCTTACCGTTTCGAATGATTACCGGACACTTCAAGTAATCACCTTCATCAGATACTTTGATATTAATGGATGGAGCAATGACTGATATTTCTACAAGAAACTTCACAACTAATCCCGCATCATCTTCGCAGTCTCGAACTTTCGTAAAGCCGCTCATCAGATATTTATTTCCCATATACCCTCCTTCCTCATAGTTAATCAGATTTTCTTGCCTGAGTTTTTGTAAACCATCCTGTTCTTTTAATCTCAAATGTATTTGATCCCAAATCTCAGCAGTTGTTAACTTAGAGTCTGACCAGGCACCCCAATTCGGATATAGAGTGAATCTTTGAAGCGAGAGCTGTTCACATCCCCACTTATGATTTCTGTTATATCTCTCCTGTAATTGGTCTATTTGCTGCCATTGTTCATCTGTTAATTGGTTATTGTCGTTCTTTTCTACTGTGTAATGTATAGTTCTTCCCATTGTTTTATCCTCCGGGACTTTTTATCCCAATCAAGAGATAAAAAATCCCTGTTTTTTAGTTTTTGATGGTTATTTAGTGTTGAACTTGAAGAAATTGTGATTTTAAAGAGATCTCTTCTTTGACAAGAGATTTTGCTAATGATAATAGATCGTATGAATCGTTTTCATACGATGCATCTACTATGGTATTCCCCCTTAAATGCTTGAACAGATACATGGTAAGAATAATATTTCTCATCCCATGTTCAACTAATAGAGGGAACTGATGATAGTTTTTCATATAACCGGTTTGTGCTTTGATAAACTGCTTCTCCTCAAAGAACTGTTTCACATCTTCTTGCTTCATCTGATATTGCTCCGCAGCTAACTCAGACAATTTCACAAGTAGTTGTTCTTTGTTTCCGGTCATCGGTTTCCCAAAATGCCTTAACATAGCTTTGATCTGCTCTCCGGAGTTTCTGATAGTTAAATAAGTATCAATAGCAAAGGTTGGAATATTATCCGGCTGTATCATTGCATTGGATGGGTACGGTTCTTTTTTATTGATATAGTCAAGCTGAGGGAATGATATCTGAAATGTTTCGTTTGTCATTTCCCGTAACTTATCAAATGATGTTTTAAAGCAGTAGTTACCGTTATCAGTACGCCACTCTTGAGCAATATCTAAAGCTTTGACCCGTATAGTCTCATCATCATTCATATTGGGAATGAGCTTAAGCTCATCCCCTCTTACATGACATCGATACAGAAGTTTATACTTCCTGTATTGACTACCGGCAGGTAGGAGATCAAAATCATCAATTGAATCCGTCAATTTCAATAACCCATCTGGAGTAGTCACTGACTTAAGAAAGTCCATCTTTCGAAAGTTCTGTACCGGCAGACCATGACTGATAATTAACTGGTCTTCAGTTTCAAAGTCCTCAAGTGTTAGGATTTCAGATAAATCATAGCTCTCCAGATCATCATAACTGGCTAATTTAACTGATTTATCTTTTGATTTAATAAAAGAACGGATATCATTAAAATTGTAATACAGCTGACGTACAATCTGTCTTACTATTTTGTGATTCCACTTCTTTGAAAGCTGCTCTTTAGCAATAATCAGCAGTCTTTGATATGTTAAATCGTCAACAAATCGAACTGTATTATTAACCCGTTCAAGCAGTTCCTCAAAATGACTGTATTCCCTAAAGTAATTGTTTCGAATATAGCTTTGTACTTTCTCACAATACTTCATATCAGTCAGTTGAGGAATTTTAAATCTGTCAATATTTAACCTGTGCGTAAACCCTTCAACCAGAGGTCGATAGGTATATTGCTGTGACCAGGGATGAATCCCTTTGGTTAAAACATCTTTAATGTCAACTTCTACAAACTTAAAAGCTAACTTTTTGAATTCCGGGATATCTGGGTCATCTTTAAACGACAGTTTATATGTCTGCACTATACTGCCTCCTTCATATGAATAAGTGATTTAAATGTTTCTATATCAGATTCAATCGAACAAGTAGTCTCAAGAATCTTATCCGGATTGATTATTTTTGATTTTGTAAGTTTTCTGACATGATTAAAAGCTATCAGTTTACTCAAATCATCCGGTTGATTAAGCAGTGCTTCAACTTCATCAATATATTCAATTGACTCTCCGACCAAACTTGGTATTGATTCCGTCGAGAGTCTGTCAATATTAATCTTTTTGCTTAGACCTTCTAAGAGCTCCGACGGTACTGTTCCGGGTAAGTGAGTTTCTACCTGTAAAGCAGTGTATGCCAATAAAGTCAGATCATTATTAGATCGCATGAGGTCATTCCATGCTTTACAACTGACAAAGTCAGACAGATTCTCTTTGAGAAGTATCTCTGCCTTTCGAATCATATTATCTGTAGTAAATAGTTCATAAATCAGATTGATTTGAGATATCTCTGATTTTTCATCGAAAAATGATGAGAGTAGATCAAAACAAAGCTCCATTTGATGAACAGCTTCTTCCCGTTTTAACGATTCATCATTTAGTCCTACCGGAATTGAAGACTGAACAACATACCGGGCGGATTCAGGAAATGATTTTAACTCAGTTTGATACAGTTCTGCTTTGGCAAGCTCTACTGAACGATTAGCTAAGATATTACGATATATAAACCCTAACCGCCTGCCATCCAAAGTTACTTCTCCTTTAGTTTCTCTCATAAGCAAATCCGCAAACTTTGCTAAAAACTCAGACAGACTTGTGATTTGAGATTTAAGTTGTCCAAAATTCTTAGCTGCTAATCTGAGTATGAGTTCTATTTGCTGTCCCACCTCAGTAGTATCATCTGAGGTCACTGTTTCAAGCTGTGACCGTTCAGTCCACTCAGCTATTGATGGTGCATCTTCTCCGTTGATGTGAGTTGTTACTTTAATGCGATCCTCTTCATTCATCTGTAGCACATCTGGTGGATAGACAAACGTAGCAAACCGACCAATCAATGCCTCATCGAGTACATTGGTAGCTGAGTATGACAACGGGTTCATCGCAGCCCATACCCACTTCACATCGGTTTTAAACCCCATAATCTTTCTGGATCTGATTATTTCAAGCCATTTTGATTGTAATTCAGGTATAGCACGGTTTAATTCGTCTATCAGTATCAGTTCTTTATCCCAAACAGTTACTTTAGACGGCAGATACGAAACTATACCTGATTTTAATTTTTCGATGTCTGGATAGCCAAGCACATCTTCAAACATCGCCTTACTCGCATCATACACTAGAAACGAGCGATTTAATGCCTGTCCTATTTTGTTGGCAATGTGAGTTTTTGCTGACCCGGCATTGCCTATCAAAAGCAATGGATCACCGGTTAAAAGTGATGATAATATTAGATTTTCATTTTCTTCATTCCAACCAAAAACACCAAGTTTAGATAACAGCATCTGTTACCTCCTAAAATTTAAGATTAATTAAAAAAAGCCGCGAATGCGGCAATTACGTTAGTTTACTTTTTAGATTAGTTTAATGGGTAATATCATCCAACTGGACAATATCTCCAAAACATTCAAAATCAGCACATTTTTGTGCTCTTTCAAAAAGGATAGTCAGAGACTTTAGTTTTAGTGATTGCAGTTTTTTTTTGTTTTCTGCTTTCATTGATGCATAGCCGTCGGTAATAATGATTGCTTTGTCAAACTGACGTTCTACAATTGACTCCGCAATACAATCAAAGTCTGTCCCTCCGGTTGACTTAATTGCCCCTTTGAGGAGTGACAAAAACGGTACTTCTACAACTTTATTACTAAACAGGAATATCGAACCAATTTCATTCTTTAGATTTCTTAATACAGAAATTATCTTTGGCAGATATTCATCCACTGACCCGGAAACATCCAAATAAATAACCAGTCCTAGATCTTTTGTAGTTGGACTATTTATCCTATTATGAAAAAAACCGGGATAAAACCCGGCTGACAAAAGTACCATATCCCGTTTGGAAGGATAGATTGGAATAGGCGAAGTAGTTATTCGCTTTCTTTGAAAAAGTTCCTTGAATCGATCAACTTTTCTGTTGGTTGCCATTCGTTGAAGTATCTGCCGTTTGATTGATATATGGGTTCGTAATGCGTCCATAAACAGATCCATCAAGTTACAGTTATATCCGGCTAAATTAGACTGATTCTCTTTGGTTGCCTTTTTAAAATCAGTGGCAAGTTTTTCAAGAGTTTCTGTTGACCAGCCTTCTGAAGTTTCAGATGAACTATCATGCGAACCCAACAACACAACATTAGTCACTTCTGTTGTGTCTAATAGCACTTTAAGAGTTGTTATTAACTCTCCGGTGGTGATATTCTCAGAACTATTGTAATTGTTTCTATATAATCGCTGATATGTTTTTTCAAACCGGCTCCTGGATAACCTACTTTCAGGTCTGAGGAGTCCTTCGACTCCTTTTGGTTGATAAAATTGCTTAAATAAATTTCCGGATCGTGATTCAACAGAAAATATTGTCGATATCACTGCGTTGATAACTGCATCTGCCGCCAAGTTTTCAATCTCCCCCGCTTTGAAAATGAAATGATTGAACATCTGATGCAACAACTCATGAAATATTAATGTAAACAGATCCTCCTTACTTTTAATATACTTCTCAACAAATGCTGAATTGTATATCAGTTTCCCGTCCGGGCTAATACCGGCGGTTGGAATTTGATCGCTCTCTTCAACAGATTTAATAAATCCTGCTGAAAAGCTTTCAAATCCGAGAGATTCTTTTAGAATCTGCCGGACAGTTTCGAGTGTGATATGCA
>CALCCW010000354.1:0-10427 GCA_937900185.1 uncultured candidate division Zixibacteria bacterium
AGCTGCCTCATCAGAAGCCTCACTAGAGACCTCACCAGAAGCTGCCTCATCAGAAGCCTCACTAGAGACCTCACCAGAAGCTGCCTCATCAGAAGCCTCACTAGAGACCTCACCAGAAGCTGCCTCAACGGCAACATCCTGTTGTTCGTTTTCAGCTTGAGACTCTTCAAGATTCTCAGGGTTATTAATATCTTTTTCGTCAGTCATTATGCTGTGACCTCCATATCTATATCCTTCTTTTCTTTTTCACTATAATCCGGTTCACCTTCTTCAAAATATTCTAAAACTTGTACAGCTTTCTTTTTGCCTGAAAGCCCCGGATTTCCTATATATTTTTTTCGATGGTTGACATATATGTCAATAGGTTCTGAACTTTTTTTCTCAGACGGTATAATATCACCAATCCGAAGATTTAAAAAATCCCGAACTTTAATATCAGTATCTAATAGAACAGCTGAAATATCAGTATTTACTTTTTGCAAATTGAATAGATTCAAAACTCTATCAGCATCGAGATTTTTCTTTTTTGTGGCATCGATCCAGTTTTGTGCTGAAAGTTTTGTAATAATTGGTTCAAGAGCAACATACGGATAACAGACCGTTAACAATCCTGTTGATTGAAACAGTTTTATTTGAAATGAGACAACAACAACCGTTTCACCCGGTGGCACAATTTGTATAAACTGCGGATTGGTCTCGTAACTTTTTTGATCAATATCTATCTGAACAATATTTTCCCAAGACCGTTCTAAATCATGGTACAGCTTATTCACAAGTCGAGCCATAACAGATTTTTCAATTCCTGTAAGTTCCCGTTCTGTCTCTAAAATTTTACCGTTACCACCAAACATTCTGTCAATAAATGCAAATGTTAAAGTTGGATTAAAATCGACTAAGTTAACAGCATCAAGCGGATCAGCACCAAAAGTATATGTACACGACGGTGTCACCAGTGACATAATAAATTCTGAATATGTAATCTGATCAACTGACACCAAGTCAACATCAACAATTGTTCGCATAATTGCTGACAATGTTGAGGCATAATGACCGGCAAAGTTATCATGCATATTTTCAATTGTTCTAATCTGATCTTTAGAAACTCTATTAGGATGCTTAAAATCGTATGCGATAACAGACCGCATTTTATCATCATCAAAACTATCGTCATCTATTACATCATCACCGGTTGATACGGTCGTGAGTAGAGCATCTATTTCATCTTGTGAAAGAATTTTTGCCACAATACAAATCCTTTATTGTAATACAAAGTCTGTGTAATACACACCGGCTAAATCTTCGGTATGCATAAGTTTAGATAACCGCTTTTTAATCTGATAGCGTACTATCTCTTTTTGTTTGGCATCTGTTAATTCAGCAACTGTTTTAGAAGACAGGATGGTAATCAACGCATCACGAATAATCGGATCTTTGCGTATAAACTCTTCCTGTAATTCCATAGATTCAAGTTCAAATCCAAAAGAAACAGATAAAAAACGTGACCCGCCGGTACCTGCCGGATTTACAACAATATTTTCCATCGCATAAATTAACGATGAAACTTCATTGCCTTTTTCATCAACCATCGGCTGCTTGTCTTTTTTCTCTTCATGTTTTTTCTCTGTTTGTGACGTTGCATCACCTTCAGCACCCTGAGGTGACTCAGCCATCATCGGTTTAATCACAAATAAGGCAAGAGCAACACCGATAACAATTGCACCTACTCCAATACCTCCGAATAAGATAAGTTTATTCCCACCTTTTTTCTTAGGTTCTTCTGCAGGGGTCGTTCCACCCTCTATTACTGTTTTATCTTCATCAGCCATTAGTTACTCCCGTTGGAGACAGCTTGAGTATCCGAATTATTAATTCGGATACTGCTAACTTTTTTTCTAAATTCTGCTACCAAATTAATGATTGTATCGGTTGATTCTTTGACCATTATTTTCTTACCGGTGGTAAGAGAAATAATTGTGTCCGGAATCGCTTCCACAAACTCAATGAGGTCTGAGTTTATAACAAGTTTAGAATCATTTAATCTGGTAACTGTTATCATTTATTTACTACCTTTTAATATTTACTAATTCATCAAGCATACTGTCAGATGTAGTTATAATTCGAGAGTTAGCCTGAAACCCACGTTGAGCGGTAATCATACTGGTAAACTCTTGCGCTATATCTACAGATGATGCTTCTAAAGCACCGGATGAAATTAATCCGGAAACAGTAGAACCTGCGATACCTTCAATTGCTTCACCCGAGTTTGCTGATGCTTGGTAACGAGAAAGTCCTGCCTTACGCAAACCGGCTTGGTTTGAAAAGTCAGCAAGTGAAATTTGTGCCAATACTCGAGTAACACCATTTGAGAAGAAACCGGAAATATTACCAACTTGGTCGATTGCTATTTTTTCAAGCAGACCAAGACCATACCCGTCTTGAGAAATAATAGATGCGGTATGTGCTGACGATTCAAACCCTGTCAGACCGTCAAATCCATTTGGTGTACCGGCATTGACATTCAAAGAAATTGTTTCGGCACCATTGCCCGGGTCAATTGTCATTGCTGTCGCACCACCGTTATAAGAAAATGAGTTTAAAGATGCATCATCATTAAACTGTACATACCCCGATTGACCTGAAGTAATAGTTTCACCGTCTAAAGAAGAAGCTTCCCATTCCCATCTGTTATCTAATCCTGATTTAAAAAACTCAAGTGACAGTACATGTTTTGCTCCTAATGAATCAAAAACCGCAATAGACGTAGAATGCGATGTGTCAGCAGTTTCTATTACAAGCGGGTCATCAGGAATAGCTCCAGAACCATCAGGATCAGTAGCTTGCAGACCTGTTACAGAATCGGTCAGTAACTCTACTCCTCCACCACCTATACCCGTTAACCCCATAACTAAACCGGTAGAGGGGTCAATTTCTAACGATAAATCTGTAACAAATGGACCTGCTGCTGCACCGGAACCATGTGTCGGAACAAAGTTGTCAGTTGCAACAAAAGTAGATGCCGCTCCGCCTGCTGATTGAACTGTTGCACCGATTGCCGCACCAAAAACTTGTGTTGCAACATTACCGGCAGCTCCTGCTGAAATTTCAACATTATACAATGATGGGTCACCGGCATATTCGCGAACGATATCAATTTCACCTGTAATTTCATTGATTGTCGCTTTTAAACCGTCTTGGTCATTAATCTGAGTAAGAATATCACCAACAGTTGTATCGCCGTCGTTGATATTAATATCAGCTGTTCTTGTTCCATCAATTGTAATAGTCATATTTGAAAAATCAGTCACACCTAAATCAGACATTTTCGTTCCGGTTGTCAAAAAACCGGGGAATGCTGTCGTATCATGAGTACCAACCAACGTCTCTTGTAATGATTGAGAACCTACTATTGTGATTGTATGAGTACCACCAACACCATCGTCAGCAAGTGCTTGACCGACATTTGTCACTCCGGAAGTTCCGGATGACAGAAGTGTTGGTTTTGCTGTTGTAGCTGATGCATTAATATTATTTGAAAGAGTAATTTCTTCTGTAGAACGTGCAGGGTCCTGCTGTCCAAATGGAATTGTTATAGGACCGGTTGTAGCAAGTGACGGTATCATTCCTGAAGAATCAGCATTTTTCCCAAGCACAAACATTCCCGTGGCAGGGTCTACTAAGTTTGAATTAGAATCAAATCCAAATGCCCCCGCACGAGTATAAAATTTGTTACCTGCTGTATCACCAAGAACAAAAAATCCTGAGCCTTGAATAGCCAAATCGGTAATTTGACCGGTTGTTTCCAAGCCACCTTGCTGGAACAAAGTATCAATTGATGCTACCTGCATACCTAAACCAAGTTGAACCGGATTGGTACCACCCGATATTGCCGATGGACGACCGGCACCTCTAAAAGTTTGTACCAGTGCTTCTTGAAAATTAACACGACTGGCTTTATAGCCAATAGTATTAATATTTGCGATGTTGTTACCAATTACATTCATACGTACCTGGTGGTTTTTCAGTCCGGACACGCCGGCAAATAGTGAAGCCATCATAATTAGGTTACCTCCTTGAGGGTAACCGGAACTTCTCCATCAAAATGGAGTCCAATTCCGGAATTAAATTATTAGTTATATTGTTGTTTTGTTTTTTCATTATATAATCACTGCTGAATCTATTGATGTTACTACACCTTCACGTAAATTCTCTTTATCAAATGCTGTAATAATTGTTCTGTTATCAACAGAAACAACAAATGCGGTGTCATCTGAAAGTATAAGTGTTTCTTTGGAACCTTTTGCAGATGCTTTATCAACCGCATCGGCAATTGCATTTAATTTATCAGCACCTAATTCTATTCCTCTTGAATACAGGCGTTGTGAAGCGTGTTTAGAAAATGATATATTACGATCACCGGCTAACTCTTGAGAAAACATCTCTTTAAATGATTTCTCACCTGTTTGTTGTAATTTATCAGACGGTTTATCTCTGTTAGCAATCTCAATCAAGTTGATTGGACGTTGATAATTACTTATTTTCATACCATTTCCTATACTCATCTTATTTTCCTTCAAATGTGCTTTCTAATTTCCACCGTCATCATTGGTATCAATATCAAAAGCACCCCGTTCACCAACTGCTGAAACAGAGCCTAAAGGAATCTCTGTTCCTTGGATACGTAAGAATGCTCCGCCATCACGATAGATAACCGATTCAACTGTTCCGACTAATGATAAGTTTGGAGTAAAAGTAGTGCCATCAGCCATTGATGCAGTCGCTTCAATTGTATAGTACCCTTCGTCAACTCTATTGCCGGAATTATCCGTGCCATCCCATTCTATTGAATTAACACCGGCATCCAAATTATCCTGTTTGAGAGTAGCAACTGTCTTACCGGTAGAATCGGTAATTTTAAATTCAACCGTATCAACATTGGTTGAAAGATTATAATTTATTACCGCAGGTTTTTCATGGTCAAAAAATATTCCATTATAGCTTGCTTTAGCATCTTTACCAATTAAACCGGATGCCATCACATTATTTAAAGACTGCATTTGGAGAAAATCTAAATCATTTGATTTATCTATACCATCAGCAATATTGTTCATCTGTTCAAGAGTAGAGAACTGAGCTAACTGTGCTATCGACTCTTCATTTGACATCGGCTCTAACGGATCCTGATTTTGCAGCTGTGCCATAAGCAACTCCAAAAAATCATCTTTACCTAGCTCTTGCTGTGACCCAGTTTGTTTTGCTACTCCATTAGTATCAGTCGCTATTGGCGATATAAATCCCATAATTCACTCCTAAGCTAAATAGTTCACTGAACCGGATAAAACCTGCTGAGCAGCAGACAGTATCGGTTGTTGAACTGTTTGTTCTAATTCGTTTTGATTAAATTGTTCTAAATCAATATTTTTATAAGACATTTTTCTCTGCCATTGCTGCTGTTGGTTAAACTGTTCGTTTTTATTTTGGTTTTGGTCAAGAGTTACATCAAATTTATCTACATTAATATCTATCTTGTGAAGTTGGTCAACCAAACGATTTAGCGAATGATCCAAAACATGTTTTGCATTCAATGAAGTTACTGACAATTTTGCCCGAAGTTTTCCACCGGAAAAAGATAAACTCAATTTTGCCGGTCCAAGATTTTCAGGATTCATTTTAATCACAACAGCTTGACCATTGGGACGCAATGCCGAATTTATATTTTCAGGAAGCTGCATGCGAACATTTTGCATATTTTCTTTTACAGCAGCTCTGTCAATTTTATCCGTATTATAGGAATACATGACTGAATCTGTTCGTTCTACAGGTTGATTTAAAACATCACTTTTTACCTGAGAACCTATCTGCTGAGAAATATTTTGTTTACTCTTGGCAACTTGCCCTTTAGTATCAAAAGATGCTTTTTCAATTAGCTTATCAGATTGATTATTATTTACAATAATTTTTTCATCAAAAACACCGCTCTCATCAAGCACGGCAGCTTTTTGATTTACCGGTTGAGATTTTAACTCTTTAATTTTTATCTGATTTTTCTTTAACGATGCTTTTAATGTCACAACAGCAGAATTCTGCTCACCGATAATACTTATTTCAACCGGCTTAAATGCTGACTGTACTGCGTTTGTCTCCGGTGATTTTATTTCTATCTGTTTTACATCTACTTTTTGAAGTAACGTTTCTAATTCTTTTTTGTAATATGAATCTTCAAGCGTTACCCGTTGAGAAGTGCCGTTACTTTTTAGATTTTGTAAAGATTCAATCGGTAATGAAATTGTTAGTTGTTTGCCGTTTGGGTTTTCAATCGTCAATGCAACTTTGGAATCAACAACTTCTTTGGAAATAACTTCAAATTGACCGTTTTGGAGATCTGTATCTTGTTGAGCAAGTATATCTTTTATATTCACATTTTGTAACGGCATATTTTGTGATATTAACGCATCAAGTTCTTTATTAAATGCTAAAACATTTTCATCTACTTTTATTTGTTCTGTATTGCCAACTTGTGAGTCTAACGTAGACAACTGTGGAATAGTCTGATTCTCTTGTACTAAATTCTCTTGAGCAGGAATCTCTTGTAACAGAGTTTCATTTTGACCGCTTTGTTCAGGTGAAAGCGAGGCTAACATACTTCCAAAAATCATATCAAATGATACTTCTTGCTGATCAGTATTGAGTACATCTTTTTGACCAATAGATCCAAGCATCCCAAACTGTCCGGCTTCTGCCTTGTTTGAAGAGCCTTGCATAAGATCAAATATGTTTAGCGTGTTTTCAGTCATTTTTATTTATCTGCTATCGTTATCATCTGTTTAGAAAGTGCAGCCGCCCGTTTTGACGGTAATATTTGTAATACCAAAGCGGCGTTTTTACTTTTCATTCTCGGAAGAATTGCTACAACAGTATTATCATCTAAATTCATCATTAGTTTTGCTACTGCCCGAGAATCCATACCGTCGTATAGTTTCGCAAGCTGACTTGTACGGCTTGATTCGGCTTGTTCAATACGAATAATTTTTGAATCTACTGATTTTTCTATTTTATTCAGTTCTTTTTCACGAATATCTAATTCTTTTTTTCTTGTTTCAATGGCAAGTTTTTCTTTTTCAATCCAGCTCATTTGAGCAAGTGAATCTTCAACCGAAGAATTATCTTCTTCACGTAACTCTGAATCGGTTGGCTTGTATTCTAAAGTTACTAAGTTATCTACAATCTTTTCAATTGCTTTTGAGTCAAACTCTTCATCGCCGGCATCATAGAAATCTTCCTTTGAAATTTCTAAATTATCGTCACGTTTTGTTTCAACAGCATGACTATTATTTTCTTGAGTAGCATGCTCATCTTTTGATGCATATTTATTAGATGCGTGTTCTTCTGATTTTTTCTCAACATGAGCAGAATCAGCAACTTCAGCAGATTGCTCGGCATCAGCTTTTGGAGAATCTTTCAGCATAAATGCGACCCCAAATGCGATACCGCCGATTAGAACCAAACCGGAAACCGCATAAATGATATAACTAATCAAATTACTCTTGGGCTTTGTTACTTCTGTTGCTTTCGCATCAGTTGATTCTGGCGTAGTCTCTTCTTTTTTCTTATCTTCTGACATTTTTTATCCAAAAATTTGTATTTCATCTAATTTCTCATCTTTCAGTAAAGCAGGAGGCATGCCAAAACTAAAAACAGCAACTTTAACCTATTGAACTATACGCTGTTATAGGATATTGGTGAGATAACAACAATGTAAATAAATATTGATAATTGGAATTATTTTCCGGTTACAACGGAAGAAATGAGTCAAAATTGAGAAAATGGAATCATACTTCGACTCCGCTCAGTATGACAAATTATAAGTTGTTGTCTTTTCAAGTCACCCTGAGCGGAGTCGAAGAGTCTTGAAAAGACATTATACTAACAGCTAAACTATATCGCCCTCAATATAGTCTTGGTGCGATGCTGTTATCTTGACTTTATGTATGGATTTATCAGGCGTTATCGAATTTGGCAGTTTGACTTTCAAATAGTTGTCGGAAACACCAAAATAATGCCCATCGGGTTGCAATTTATGCTCTGAAATAACATCAAGTGTTTCTCCAATCTGTCGTTTTAATGCCTTCTCTTTGATTGAATGAGAAATACGGGTCAAATAAGAATTCCGCTCTTTTATAACACGAGGGTCGATTTTATCAGACATTTTTGATGCGGGAGTTCCCTCACGGTCGGAATAACTGAATACATGCAGGTAATCAATCAAACCAGATTCGACAAGTCCGGCAGTCCGCATAAAATCTTCATCGGTTTCACCCGGAAACCCGACAATAATATCAGCACCTATAATAGTATTCGGAACCGCTTTTTTGAGAAGTTCGGCTCGGTTGATATACCTGTTTTGGTCGTAGGGTCGCAGCATTTTTTTAAGAATTTGAGATGAACCCGCCTGCAGAGGAAGATGCATGTGTCTGCAAATACGACCGTTTGAGCCGGCATACATCTCAATAAAATCATCCCGAACTGTTTGTGGTTCTATCGAGGATACCCTCAGTCTGTATAAATCTGTTTCTGACATTATAAACTTACAAAGAGCCGTCAGATTTTTCATACGCGGTTCTTGGTTGTTTTTATAATGCCCAATATGTACTGCCGTTAAAACAACTTCTTTGTATCCGTTTTCTACAAGCATATTTATTTCATCAATAATATCTATTGCCGAACGATTTTTAATTCTCCCCCGCACAGTCGGAATAATACAAAACGAACACCATTGATTGCACCCATCGGAAATTTTCAGCCATGCTCTATTATGGTCAAAAAAATCAGTGACCATCGTTGAACAACTTTTGTCCGGCTCTTCGGTAAACAGGTCAGGAAATTTATTGGGGACTATATTGGCAATATCATCTTTTTGGGCATTGTTGACAATCAAATCGACCGCTTCCATTCCCTCTATTAATGCAGGGTCATTATCAACATAACATCCGGTGACAACAATTTTAGAATTTGGGTTTTGACGGGAGGCTCTGCGAATCATCGCCCGACAATCGGCATCGGCTTTATGGGTCACAGTACAGGTATTGATAATATAAATATCAGCCGGTTCGGTCTGTTTTGCCCGCTTGAAGCCGTAGGGATAAAGCTGGGCGGCGATTTTTTCGGATTCGTATTGGTTCAGTCGACACCCGAGAGTCTGAACTGATATTTTTTTCTGCTTCGTTGTCATAGTTTGCTAATATACACAAATATTTTGGGTTGTGGGATGGTTTTTATAGACTTTGCCTATTATAATTTTTAAAAACAAACCTAAACCGACTCTTAAAAGAATGTCATTCCAGCTAAAGGGCTTGTTGAAAAAGTCCAACATGTGTTTCAAGACCCTTCGACTCCGCTCAGGGTGACTTGAAACACAACAACATATAATTTGTCATACTGAGCGGAATCGAAGTATGTTCCAAGATAAGAGGTTTATCAATAACCCCCCAGGTGGAGTCAAAGGGTCGGTTGCAAATGGGTTCGTTTCGCATATAAAGGGAACCTAAAAACCCGTTTTTTCTCATTATTTTCAAGACAAACAACTTCACCACAGAGAGTTACAGCGAAATGGCTTTGCCTGAAAAAATGGCTTAAAGCCATTTTTATTTATTATTATTGTAGTGATTTTGTTCATTAATTTTCTCTTATACTTTAAGTTCTTCCATTCTATATGTATAATTGAGAAAATGCGTTTAATATGTAGACAATATGTTTCTGCACTGGATTCCGGCTTCGCCGGAAAGGAGTTGTGAAAATTTGATATTTCTTCTCAAAAATTATAAAATAAGTATCTATGATTTTTTAATTATAAATGGTATTACAGTCAAGAGCAGACCTACCGAGACAAGTAAAAATGTATTTGAAATAAAATACGGAATGAGAACAAGAACAATTCCACATACCAAAGGAACTACTGCTCGCTGTTTGCGACCATACATAAATAATCCGCCTCCGATAGAGCCGAAAATCAATCCGTAAAAAAGTAATGCTGTACCTTCCATGTGAGGGCTTTCTGGTTATTTATTATTTAGGCAGACGAGGACGTCTGCCATGCACAGATTTCATCGAAATATTTGTTTATTCTTCATCCACAGCTTCCCCATCGTCTTTTTTCTTTGCTTCCAAATATTTACCTAACGGTGTGAACATAAACAAAACCAGTACAAAGGCAGGGACAAAAAACGGAAGGTAAAACGTAATAAGCGGTGGAAGTTCGGAAACGTCTGTCGGCATATCAAGATCGGAAGAGCGTCGTGTAGGGAAAGAGTGTAGATCTCGGTGGTCGCCGTATCATTAAAAAAAAAAACACAAAAAAAAGAAAAAACAAAACAAAAAAATAAAAAAGAAAAGTATATAGCAAAATGAGATTAGCCCGTTACTTGAAATTAAGA
>CALCCW010000355.1:0-12991 GCA_937900185.1 uncultured candidate division Zixibacteria bacterium
GTTCAGACGTGTGCTCTTCCGATCTAAATAGTCAAGCATATTGTCTTCTTTTCGGCAAATAAATATAATACTTAATCTAAGGTATACCTTTACTTTAGTTTTTAAATTATTAAAAAAGGCTGTCAAGAGACAGCCTTTTTATACTACATAGAACAGTGCTATTATATTATTTATCTTTTGAAGCCATTTCTCGCTCTAAAAGTTTATCTTTTAATTCACCAATAGAATGATAAATATTAACATAAGATTTACCATAGGAACGCATGCTCATAACTTCAAATGGGTTATAATCATGTTGTTTATAAATGAATTTTAAATTAACTAAATTTATGATATCTTGATCATTTAATTCAATTTTATCCCATTGGCTGGCTAAAACAGAATGGTATTTTTCAAAAGTAGCCTGAAATTCTGTATTTTTAATTTTTCCGGACATCATTACATAATATATTTTTGGGCTGAGTTCATAACTTGTAGTTATGTCCATCCATGAATTCTTATCTGAACGCATTTTAGCAACTTCTTCAGCATCTACATTGGCAGCTTCAGCAATAAAAAATACAACGGGGAGCTCTTCTGCTGTAACATAAGAGTTTAATATATTATTTACTACTTCATAATCTGTATTGTAATGATCGCCAACAGCCATGACGTATTCTAATGTTGCATCTTTTTCAGCGATTACAGAACCGACTGCTAAAAGAGCAACGATTGCTACAAGCAAAACGAGTTTCAATAATTTTGTCATAAAGACTCCTTCTATATGATATATGAATAATTAACTTAATATCTGTTTCGGTATGTTTAAAATAGAATATTAGTTAGAATATTCAGAAAATCTGTAACACAGTTATTCTGTATATCTTTTGCTCACATAATTTAAAATGATGTTTCAAATAAGAAAACAGGAGTAAAACAGTATACAATAATTGTACCTATTTGTTCAAAATATGATAATTTATTGATAAAATTTGATTTTGTACTTTCTAAGCGTGAACGTAAGGGTGGAAAATTTATTGTTTACTATTCTATATTATATGAATTATGGGCATTTTTTTGAGCTTTCAGGAATCCTTTTCTGACAACTCTAATAGTTGATAAACGATATTACCTGCTCTATTTTGTTAACACAATCATCGCAGTTTGTTATATCCCTTTATTTTTATATGACGCTGCTATTATTCATTATGAATCTTGTATCTCTTATTTTACTTCTTCTGATTATTTTTAAAAAAATTCCAAACTTCCGTAGTCATCTCAATATCGTGATTTTGCTTATTATAATATTGTTCATACAATGCCGAGTATTGTTCTTTAATGCTTGGTGCAGAATGTCCTCCGCCGGAAACTTTGTATAAAACTACTTCGGTTTCATAAATGCCGTTTGAATATGTGTATCTTGTAACGGTTCCTCCGTCATCTGTATCTAAATCAGGGAAATTATAGACATCAGGGAGCGTATCGGTTTGATTAGAATTTGTCCATATATTGACAGATGCATCTGTTGAATAAACAGTACCGTGTTCAGGGCTGGGAGGATTTGATAGCATACCGCCGTTGTATGGTAAATGATTGTCATCTGTGCCGTTCATAAACAAAACAGAAATAGGATTTACAGGTTGAGGACATGCTGAGCTATCCGGCATAGCAGCTACAGTTGCTGCTACGGCTGCAATTCTATCAGATAATTCCACTGCAAGCCTTAAAGCCATAAGACCGCCATTAGATGTACCGGATACATAAACTCTATTGGAATCAATACTGTATGATGATGCGATTTTATCTATCAAGGTCGAAATGAAATGAACGTCATCTGCGTCTGAATATACTGTTGCGTTTGAACGACAATCATGCCAAGTTGGTTTTGCGTATGAGCCATTCAATCCTTCAGGATAAACGACAATAAATTTTTCAATATCTGCAATATCCATCCATAGTTTATAGGGTGTTTTAAAACCGCTTTCTCCTGTCATATCTTCAATATAAACACCACCGCCATGTAATTCAAAAATAAGCGGAACTGACAAGTTTGTTAAATCTTTTGGAATGTATATAGCATATCTTCTTGTCAACCCATCTACAGTTATTGTTTCTGTAAAAAGTCCGGATTCTGAAGCTGCTTCATTATCAGTAGATTTATCACAGCCTATTGCAAAAGACACAATTAAAATAACTATACTTAGCTGAATAACTAAATAGATATTTTTAATAATATATAGCATTATAATTTCCTAATTATTTTAGATTCTAATTTTAATTTACGGATTCCAAATAGTTAAAGTAATAAATAAAATAAAAAATATTGAAGTTATTAATCCAGTATTAGAATTAAAACTGCTGATTATAATTCTATAATGCTGTTTTTTTTGGTGGTATCACAGGGATTCCCCATACTTTATAACTAATATTAAATATAGCAGGTCTCATAAAAAGACCTGCCATATAATTACCATCCCCATCATATACACTATTTCTGTGCAAGGCTTTCTTCCAAATGATTACTCTTTGCAATCATGCCGATAAGTTCTATTAGTTCATCGGATTGATGTTCAGCTAAAAGTTCAGTGGCAATATTTAACAAATACTGAGGATCAGAATCTTTTGCCCAGTAAGATTTGCGAAGAACTTCCGCATATTCTGCCGCAACTGCTGCGAGTTTAAACTCATACGATGCGTTTTTGAATTGTTTTTGAAATATCGATTTCTGAATTCCTCTGTTTATTTCTGAGACCTCTTGTCCCGAGTCATCTTTATAGCGAACATAGACAGTACCTATGTTATTATACTTACAATTTCTAAATAATTTGATTTCATAGAGTGCAGTTACTTCGTGTCCGGCACCAATCTCGCCGCCGTCTTCTTTGTCATCACGAAACTTATTATCGGCAACATCGCGGTTTTCATATCCAAGCAGACGGTATGAGCGTACAACTTGCGGATTAAAATCAACCTGAATTTTTACATCGCGAGCAATAACCTGCAAATTACCTGTTAAGTTCTCGACAAAGATACGATGAGCTTCATTAATATCATCAACATAAGCATAAGAACCGTTCCCTTTATTGCCCAGTTTTTCCAACAGGACATCATTATAATTTCCCATACCAAACCCGATTGATGAAAGAGTGATTCCTTGGTCGGCGTAAGATTTTATCTGTTTTAAAATCTGTTCGGCTCCGGTTCTGCCGACATTTGCAACACCATCGGAACAAAGAATAATTCTATTGATTTTCCTGCTGTCAAAATTCTGTTGAGCCATTTTATAACCAAGCATAATACCTTCTTCGGCATTGGTAGACCCTGCCGAATAGAGTGATTCAATAGCTCTGATAATTTTTTGCTTGTTCTGAATTGATGTAGGCTCTAATCGAACTTCACCGCGAGAACCATAAACCACTATCCCGACTCTGTCGTTTGGATTCAACTCATCAACAAGCATCCGAAGTGCTTTTCTAACAAGCCCCAAACGGTCTTCACGAGACATAGAACCGGAAATGTCGACAACAAAAACTAAGTTGGCATCTTTACGGTTTTCCTTGGCTATTTCTTTGCCTTTGATTCCGATTTTAAGAAGCTGACAGTTGGTTCCAAATTCAGATGGAGCTCCCTCAAAATATATTTGGAATGGTTGTCTACGTGGTGGGGCATAATTATAGTTAAAATGATTGACAAATTCCTCAGTACGTATTGCCTCGTTAGGTGGAAGCACCCCTCTGTTGAGATATGAACGAGCCATGACATACGAGGCATCATCAACATCAATAGCAAAAGTCGAAAGATGGTCATCTTCGGTGTCAACAAACGGATTAACACCATAGTTTTTGAAAAACATTGCATCAAAAGCTTCACCATTTACAATTGCATTACCGCCATGAGCAAGAGGAGGAGAAACCGGCATTGCAATAGGATTTATTGACTGCAATTGAAGCTGAGCTCCTGATTTTCCAAGTCCCCCTAAAGGATCACCAAGCGGGACACCGTCTACAATATAACCGGTCTTGTAAGCTCGACTACCATGAATAACGACTTTACCTTTTTGATTAGTTACTACACCTTGTACTTGTGTCAGTAGTTCATCAACTATTGTTACGGGTGCAGTTTCTTTTTTTTCTCTTCCAATAGTAACATCATTTGAAGTATTAAATTTGTCTAAAATATCACGACTTGCTGTAACAGAAATAGTTTCACCAATGTCAGTTGTCTTTTTTGTCAACTGAACAGAGACAACAGTAAAAGTGTCAGCAGTAACTGCAACATGCTTCATTTCTACGGTATTAAATTCCAAGTGAGATATTTTTAAAGTATAAGCCCCCGGTTCTAAACGTTTTATTAAGTACTTCCCGTCAAAATCCGACAAAGCACCAAACGACGTTCCCACAACTACAACCGAGGCACCGCAGACAGGTTCTCCTGTTTTTATATCTGTTAAAGTTCCTTTAATTTGACCGGTTTTTGGAGAGCCGGCATCAATCATGGCGTTTGCAATAACTAGAAAGATAAGAAGAAAAAGATACAAAATAATTTTTTTTAGGTGCATAATCCACCTCCCATAAAAGGGTTATAGTTTTTCTATCGAGGGGATTACAATATAAAGACTGGTTTCTTCCCAAAAATGTTTAGTTTTTAATACAAAATTATAATTTTATAGATCTATCCGCAAAATATGTGCCAAGCGTAAAATAATTGACAAATAAGTATTTAAAGGTATCTTAATATAAAGCCATAACTTATAATATTTTTTTACAAAAAAAAGACGATAAAACATATAAATCTTTCAGGGAGTAAAGTTGTGAAAAAATTTTTAATTTTTACTATGCTATTATCAATACCATTGATGATTGTTTTTTCTTTACAAGAAAACAATAATTTAAAATTCATAAAAACTTGGTACCAAGATGTTCATTATATGGCTCAAAAGGAGTCAGGTAAAATTGCGACAGCTAAACAAAAACCAAGTGACTGGTTTTATTTGCAACGTGCCTATCCAAATGAGAAAATACCCGACAATGCCTATGTCGATGCTTTGAAAGCGGTAAAAGATTTCAATGCTAAATCTCGTAATACTACACTTGCCGCTAATTCTCAACAGTTTGGTAGTCCATGGATACCCGCAGGTCCAACTAATATCCCCGGTCGGATTCCCTGTTTAGCGGTTCATCCAAGTAACCCTTCTACTATATATGCAGGCTCTGCGGCGGGTGGTGTTTTTAAATCTACTGATTTTGGAGCAACGTGGTCATCTATTTTTGACAATGAAGCGAATCTCTCAATCGGTGCTATAGCGATACATCCCACTAATCCGAATATAATATATGTTGGAACCGGTGAGGCAAATGCTGCTACTGATACGTATGAAGGAGTTGGTATTTATAAGAGTATAGATGCCGGAGCTACCTGGACAAATATAGGACTGCCCAATAGTTATAAAATCGGACGAATTGTTATTGACCCTCGTAGACCGGATTCAATATATGTTGCGGTAGCCGGAAAACTTTTTGGAACAAATCCTGAGCGGGGTGTCTACCGTTCTCCAGATGGCGGTAATAGTTGGGAGCAGCTATTTGCTATTGATGATACCACCGGCTGTATAGATATAGTTATCGATTCCGCATCGGGAACTTTGTTAGCATCGATGTGGACTCGTTACCGTAATCCCCAAAATAGAGTTGTCGGAGGTATTAACAGCGGAATTTATAAATCAACTGATGGTGGCACAACTTGGAATCAACTACTTTTTGGTTTACCTACTCCCTCAAGTATAATTGGACGGATAGGTTTAACTATTGAACAAACAACAGGAACTATCTATTCCATTTATGCAAATCACCCCGGAAGTTTTATAGGAATTTATAAAAGCGTTAACCTTGGTTTAAGTTGGACAACGGTTGTAGATATATCAGATCTTGCTGATATTTATAATGGATTTGGATGGTACTTTGGACAGATAAGAGTCGCTTCGGGTAATCCCGATCAGGTATACGCATTAGGAGTTCAACTATATCGTTCAACTGATGGAGGTGTTAACTGGGATACTCTTGGATATGGTGTTCATGCTGATCACCATGATATGTATATTGATCCTAACAATATAAATAATATTTATGACGGTTCCGACGGAGGTGTTGGTTTTTCATCTGATGGCGGAGATTCCTGGACAAGTTTTAATTCAATGCCGTCAACTCAATTTTATGCCGTTACTGTAGATCCAAGCAATTCAAATATTCTATACGGCGGTGCCCAAGACAATGGTTCTATGCGTTCAACAAGTAGTTTAGTTGATACGTGGGAGAAAATCGGGGGAGGTGATGGGTTCTATGTAGTAGTAGATCCTACCGATCCCGATATTTATTATGCCGAGTATCAATGGGGACAAATGTATAAGATCAATCATGGTGTATGGTCCTGGGTATTTTATAATAATGGAGATAGACATAATTGGAACACTCCTTTTGTTATGGACCCACAAAATAACTTAAAGTTGTATTACGGATCAAATATATTTTATAGAACATTAGATGGTGGTCTTACATGGCAGCAGAAAAGTTTTGATCTTACAAACGGTCCCAGTACCGGTAGCTTAACTTACGGTACCATTTCAACTATCGCAGCGTCACCATCTGATAGTACTGTAATTTATGTTGGAACAGATGATGGTAATGTATGGGTAACACAAAATGCCGCTGAAGATTATTTCTTTACCTGGACAAATATTTCCGCAGCACTACCAAATAGATGGATTACCAGAGTTGCTGTTGACCCGTATGATGCCTCAATAGCGTATGTTACTTTATCAGGGTATAAAGTTGATGACCTGCTTCCACATATTTATAGAACTGATAACTACGGTACCACTTGGACTCCTATTAATGGCAATTTACCTGATTTTCCTATAAATGATGTTATCATTGATCCTGATTTAGAAAATACACTTTATATTGGTACCGATTTTGGTGCATTCTATTCTACAAATTTAGGCGTAACATGGAACTCTCTCGGAACTAATATACCAATGGTGCCAATTCACGATTTAGATTTTCACCCCGGAGATAGAAAACTTCTTGCCGGAACACATGGACGTTCAATGTTTACTTTGGATTTAAACATTACAAGTTGTTGTGTCGGTATACGGGGAAATGTTAACGGTGATATTAACGACAATATCAATATTTCTGATTTAATATTTTTGATTGCATATATGTTCAACAATGGAGATGAACCGCCTTGCACTGAAGAAGCAGATATAAACGGTTCCGGAGAAACCTCTCCTATTAATGTTTCAGATGTTGTTGCGTTAATTGCTTTTATGTTTCAAGAGGGACCTGCACCTGCAGTTTGCCCGTAAAAAATTAGACTTTTATAAAATGCTCTGATAGTTGTTTCTCTTATTTTAAATAAGGGGCTTTTCAACAAGCACTTGACATGTAGGGTTCGGGCATGCCCGAACCTTTTTTAGACAGGGCAATGCCCCGATCGCTACAATTTAAAAGTTCAGGTATGCTTGAATTTACTTAATTTTATCTATTCTATTCGTTTACCTGTTTGTCCAAAAATTCTACTATCTCGGCGGTTTTCATCCGAGTTTGTTCCATAGTGTCTCTATCGCGGACAGTCATAGTATCATCTTCCAAAGTCTGACCGTCGATTGTTATACAGAATGGACATCCTGCCTCATCCATACGAGCATAACGCCGTCCAACCGCACCGGAAACATCGTAGAATACTTTGAATTTTTTATTTAAGACATCGTAGACTTTTTCAGCATACTCCGGCATTCCGTTTTTTTTGACAAGAGGAAGTATCGCTGCTTTTATCGGTGCAATCTTTGGAGAGAGTCTCAAGAACACCCGTTTTTCACCTTTGATTTCAACTTCATCGTATGCATCGACTAAGAGAGTCAAAAGAGTTCTGTCGCATCCTGCTGATGTTTCAATAATGTACGGGATAAATTTTTCTTCAAAGCGTTCGTCAAAATAACGCATATCTTTTTTGGTTGCTTCCATGTGACGAGATAAATCAAAATCTGTACGGTTATGCACACCCTCAAGCTCCTGCCACCCGAACGGATACTCATATTCAATATCATAAGCAGCTTTGGCATAATGAGCCAGTTCATCGGCACCGTGTTCGTGCCAGCGGAGTTTATCCATATTGATACCGAGACCTTTGTAGAATGCAAAGCGTTGTTCACGCCAGTATTCGAACCATTTATCGTCTTCAGACGGGTGGATAAAGAACTGCATTTCCATCTGTTCAAACTCGCGGGTACGGAAAATAAAGTTGCCCGGAGTAATTTCATTACGGAATGCTTTTCCAATTTGTGCTATTCCAAACGGAATTTTTTGTCGGGAAGAATTTTTCACATTTAAGAAATTGACATAAATACCCTGGGCAGTTTCGGGACGCATATAAATGACATTGGAACTGTCTTCAACCGGTCCCATAAATGTTTTAAACATCAGGTTAAACTGTTTGATTTCTGTCAGTTCACAGCCATTTTCAATTGGAGATTTAGATGGCTTGTTGGGGCATCTGGCTTCATCAAGTTTGTCTGCTCGAAAACGTGCCTTACAGGTTTTGCAGTCAACCATCGGGTCATTGAACAGTTCGACATGTCCCGATGTTTCCCAGACTTTTGGATGCATAAGAATAGCAGCATCAAGACCTTCAATATCTCTGCGGCGGATAGTCATTTCATTCCACCAATGATTTTTGAGATTTCGTTTGAGTTCAGAGCCGAGTGGTCCGTAATCCCAACAGGAGATAAGACCACCGTATATTTCAGATGATGGGAAAATATATCCACGCCGTTTGCACAGCGATACTATTTTTTCCATAGTGTCATTTTTATTTTTCTCTTTTGCCATGATAAACCTTATGTATTGTTGCTGTTTTTTAACTTTTCTATAAACGCCAAAGATTTCAATCTGCAGTCCATCTGTGTTTGCGTACTGATAAATCTCGTTAATGCCTCTTGTAAAAGCGTCACTTTTGATAAACCTATCGGAACAGTTGCTGCTTCTTGTAACGAGGCTGTTTGTAACGCCGAAAATATTTTAAACATCTCAGGCGAAAGGCTAATATAATAATCTCCCGGTTTTTGGCAAGTACTGCAAACAGAACCGCCATTATCTGCCCCAAACAAAATTGGAAATTGTCCGTCTGTTTTTATCTCTTTATTGCAGACTATACAGTATGAAATAGAGGGGTGGTAGCCGAGTTGGGAAAGAAGTCTTAAAAAAAAAGCAATAAAAAGTGCAGGGATATACTGTTTTTCAACGGTATCAATAAATTGAAGATAGTTTATGTAATATGTAAATAATTGACGGTGCGGTTCTTCTTCGGAGAGAAGCATCTCAATCAGTTCTGCCGCTGCCGAGGCGTAGGCTAATCGTCCGAGAGTGCCGTCCTTTTCAAATGAGAACGCCTCAAGAATTTCAATATCTGAAATATAACCCGTAGATTCTTTTTCAGAGTTGTAAAAGGTTAATTCAAGTGGGGCAAAAGGCATAATTCGACCCCTTTTGGATTTAATCGACCTGCCGCCTTTGTCAAAAAGGGCGATTTTGCCATATTTTTTTGAAAAAAATATTACTGTACGGGAAGATTCAGACCAATTATATGCTTTTAAAACGATTGCGTCGGATTTTTCAAGTGACATGAGAATTACTGACCCCGATAACGGTAGATTGTCTCTCCGGGGTAGACCATATGATAACGGGTGCGGGCGATATATTCGATATAATCTTTATCATGTAAAAGAAAGCTTCTCATCTGCTGACCGTCGACCAATTTGACAAATTCCTGACGGTTCATATCAATCAATGTATTCTTTTTAAGTTTTAAAGTGACAATTCGTTTTATACCATAGGTCGGGCTTAAAAGAGAGTAAATAAAAAACAGACCGATAACACAAAACCCATATTGTATGAATTTTCTTTTGATTCTCTTATCTGCTGTTGAAATTTTTTTTAAGAAATTATCAGCAATCGGTGTGAATATCGATTTACTTTTTTTGATTCTCCTTGGCATAACTTCAATAAATTTCAATTTAACATGAAAGCAACTAAAACCTGTTTTTTAAGACAGATTTCTTTGAATTTTTGAAAAATATCTGAGATATACATAAATACACTATAAATTCTAACTGCTTATTGTTTAAGTCTTTTTCCTTTATTTCCGATACAATTAGTAGAAAAACAATTGAATTATTCGAAGGATATATGGCTCAAAGCAAAAATAAATTACGATTAGACCAAATCTTGATGTATGAAGGGCTTATAAACGAAGAACAGGTAAAAAAAGCTCTCAAAGACCAAAAAGAATCAGGCGGAAAATTTGGTTCTCAGCTTTTGTATAATCGGTTTATTGATGAAACCGCACTTATAAGAGCTTTGGCAAAACAGCTCAACTGTAAAGCTGTTGTATTAACAAATCTTGCTATTCCTGAGATTATCCTCAAACTGATTCCTCCAAAATTCGCTGTTGCCCGCAAGGTAATTCCATTTTCGTATGATGTTGAGAATGATATTATCAAATTTGCCTGTGAAGATCCTACTGATGATGAGTTAAAGCGGGAGTTACAGTTCGTAACAAAAAATCAAAAGATAGAATTATATCTTGCTGCCGATTTAGTGTTAAACACTTCAATTGCCAAATATTATCTTGATTATGATATTGGAAATCTCGATAACTATTTGTTGGAATTACCAAAAGTTTATGATGAATATCTTCAAAAACAGTTAATTTTAGAAAAATCAGGTGGTATTGTACATACGGAAACAAAAGAAATAATTCTTTTAGTCTCCGATGACCTGGCGGTAAAACAACTTCTGGTAAAATTATTTGAATCTGACGGGTTCAAAGTTATCACCAAAGAATCTGCCGATGATGCAATTCAAATTCTTGGGCAGGAACAATTTCATTCGGTTTATATCTCAGACAGAGTTGTAGGTGACTATATTGATTTAATTGACAGATTAAGAAAGAATTCTCCAAAAACAAAAGTACGCTACTATGACTCGGTGACATCTCTATTTTTAGGTGAATCAGAAATTGAAACTGAAACTGAATTACTTATACATAATTTAGATCTCTTTACTTCGCTTCTTGTTGAAAAAGAAAATTTGGAGTATAACCATAATTCAATAGTAGGACAGTATGTAAAAAAACTTTGTGCCAAAATAAGTTTACCTCAAAAAGATAGATTAGCTATAATAAATGCTGCGTATCTACATGATATATCCAAATACTTCTACCCACTTGAAAAAAATGAAAATGAAGACGAAAATATCCGTTCCCAAATTACAAAAACTGTCAAACTGTTAAGCTCTTTAAATTATTCTCCGGTAATTATTGAAATGCTTAAATCAATGTATATTGATTTACAAAAAAAATATACTAAACGGTTACCTATCGAGGTACTCGGAGGCAATATTATCACTATTTGTGATTTGTTCTGTCAACATATTAATATCAAAGAACGTTTGTCGTTTGACAAATTTGACTTAATTCAAACAAAAATAAAAGACCTTACCGGTGATCTTTTTTTAGAAGAAGTTGCTCATTCCTTTATTGAAATGATTAAAGATGAAATCATGTCAGACACACAAGAATCACAATACAGCCAAACAATGATTTTCTATACAAACGAAGAAATAGTTACAAAATTAGAAGACAGACTTAAATTAGAGCATTTTAGAATACTGACGACCGACTCATCATCTTCAATGATAGAACTATATAAACGCAGTAAACCGGATTTTATTCTTTTGTGTTTAGATTGTTCCGTAGATGAGATTAAAAACCATGTAACAAAACTTGATACTCTCGGGCTGAATTTTAAAGATACTACAACCTTTATTTTGGCTCAAACCGATTCAGCAGCACAACTGTCATCGTTGTTTACTTTAGGAATTGAAGATATTATTTCTTTGGATGGAAATCTTGAGTTTCTCATCGCAAAGATGAAAAAAATTCAGTCAGAATTTGAAACGAATTCAAAAGATAAAGATATACCGGAACTTACGAAAAACACTCACGGTTTGTTAGCAGATATTGATATAATTGACCTTATTCAAATGATGGGTGGAAGTAACCGGACTGCAAAACTTACTGTTTTAGAAGATTCTGATACCGATTCAGAATTACTGATATATTTTGGCAATGGAAAAATTACGTATGCTTCTTTCCAAGAGAAAAATGGTGCCGATGCGGTTTATCATTCTATTGGGTGGAAACAAGGAAGCTGGCAGATTGAAACTATAAACATATCTGAGTTGCCGACTCCAAATAATGAACTTCCAAATGAATCTATTCTGATGGAAGGCTGTCGTTTGCTTGATGAAACAAAACGAGTACAGCAGAATGCTTAACTGTTTACCTCTTTAACTAAAACCTTAATTTTATCTTTTTGTTTTTCTCTTGTTTTGAGAGGTATCTTATTTACATAGTTCATAAATCTGCGAGCAGTCTTTTTGGCATCGACCGTATTGTTATTTTTTATATTTGCTTCATATATTTGATATTCACATTCAACAATATTAAAATAATTTTTAGGGTTTGCCGTTAGTCTTTCAAATAAAAATTGGTATGTCTCAATAGCTTTGTCAAACTGTTCAGATTGATAATAAATTTGAGCCAATGCCCACAAAAAGGTTGTTCCCTCCGGATATTTTTGATACATCGTTTGAGCAATAACTGCTGCGGTATCAAACTGTTTTTTATCTATATAGATCCAAATCAGCGACGACCAAGCAGCATCAGCTGAGATTTCAGAAGAGTCGATAGTAAGATACAACTCATCAATTCCTTTTCGCCTGTCGTCATTAAAAATATGAAGTGACCGTAAGAATCCGGCTTTTGCGGATTTCCAATAGTGGTACATTCCTAAACCGCCATAGAGATCATACACCGAACTGTCATAGTTCAAACCTTTTTGATATGCTGATTTTGCCTTAAAACCATTTTTAAGAGCTGATGTCATTGAACCAAA
>CALCCW010000356.1:0-2523 GCA_937900185.1 uncultured candidate division Zixibacteria bacterium
GAGTAAGTGAGACTAAGGTGATGTGAAGGGGAAGGTGTTAGCGGGGGATGGTGAAAATGAGGCGTGATGATAAATGTTTTTTTTTTGTTTTTTTGTAGTTTTGTGTTTTTTTTTTCAAGCAGAAGACGGCATACGAGATATATCAGTGTGACTGGGTTCAGACGTGTGCTCTTCCGATCTGGGTAACTGCATATAAATAGAAATACCTGATGTTGCTTGTCCGGTAATAGTGAATACACCGGCATTGGCGGTATTTTCAGCAACTGATGATGCTACGCCCTGGAAAATTGTACCAAAGACTAATGCTGCTGATGCGGTTACTGTTAATGGTGTTTGAACTGTAGCTGTTGCAGAACCTGCGGCTACATCCTGAGCTTGAACTGCTGTCGGAGTGCCTAAGGCAATCATCATGACAAACAGAGCCAAGATCAATAGTACGTTTTTGTTTAATTTACACATGCTGCTTCCTTTGTTTTAAAAAAATATTACTTTGTTTATCTTTTTGCTAAACTAATTGTTATGTCCCATTATATGCGACGGTTAAAATAATATCAGCAGAATACGCTCCTGCTGTTTGATCAACTGAAGGTCGAACTTGTCCACCTAAAAATAAAGCCGTTTGAGTACTTGCTGTACCAATGATAACACCGGACGGTAAGTTGAATGGGTTTTGATTTACCCACCCTGAACCGAATGTTGTCGGGTCAGCATTTGCAGTTGTGTCAATCGCACAATCCGTTGTGCTGAATGAAATGACCATCCTATCGTCTCCGGTTGCTGTTGACATATATTCCGGAAGTTGTAAAAATATTGAAATCCCGGAACCTGCTTGACCGGTCATTGTAAAGATACCGGCTGATGCATTTGTCTCAGCAACTGAAACAGGTACTCCTTGGAAAATTGTTCCAAAAGCAAGGGCTGCTGTTGCAGTCACTGTTAATGGTGTTTGTACTGTTGCTGTTGCCTGTCCGACAGCAACATCCTGTGCTGCGACCGATGCGACCATGAGAAAACTCATTGTCAGCAAGAGAACTAATATTTTCCAAATTAAAGGCATCTTTCGTTCTGAACTCATGCCTGTCTCCTATTTATTAAAACAAACTAATTTTCAACTGTTTATTACTTTTGCTTACTAACTAAATCGTCACACGGTGCAATAACTTAACAGAGAAAATGAGAAAAATTGAAAAATTCCGATTGATTTTGTTCAAAATATAGAATATTACCCACACTGTTATATTTAAACAGTAATTTTCATATATTCTCTTGATTCACAACAAGATAGGCTTATTGATATAGTTTAGTTTGTCTTTCAAGACACTTCGACTTCGCTCAGGGTGACTTGAAAGACAACAACTTACAATCTGTCATACTGAGCGAAGTCGAAGTATGTTCCAAATTTAGAGGTTTATCAACAAGCCCTGATAGGGGGCAAATAAAAAAATCCGCCAAAAGGCGGATTTTTTAAAGGAAGCAGCAGTATTACGACTAATTGCCGTTATATGCCACAGTTACTATTATGTTACCGGAATAAGCACCGGCAGATTGATCAACTGAAGGTAAAACACGACCACCCAAAAAGAGCATCGTATGTGAAACCAAATCAGAACCAATTACCAATCCGTTTGGTATATTATTTGGGTCAACATCCAACCACCCGTCACCAAAAGCAGATGGGTCAGCATTTAAAGTAGAATCTATGGATAAGTCAGTAGTCTGAAATGCGATATTCATTCTATCATCACCTGTTGCGGTAGCTATATATTGAGGAAGGGTCATATATGCAGATATTCCAGCACTTGCTTCACCGGTGATTGTAAAAATACCAGCAGCAGCAGCATCGTTGTTAGCCACTGATTTGGCAACTCCCTGAAAGACAGAACCAAACTGTAAATCCTGTGTCGCAACAATAGCAAGAGCAGCTTGAACATTTGCTGTAGCAGAGCCATTGGCTACATCCTGTGCCGACACCTTGCTGCTCACGATGATACCTATAATAAAAACCAGTATATAAATAATTTTCTTTTTATCTAATTTGAATATCATGTATTGCTCCGTATCTCTCTGTTTTTATCTCTGATATTATCTTCTAATAACATCATCGCCCTGTATATAGAGTGGGATAAAGCTTTTGGTTATAAAAAGAGCCGAAGCTGTGAAAACTGTATTATTGTAAAGCAACCAGTTGGATAGTTCCTATAATTTTAGAGGATGTATGGGAGAACCCCCATATATTTTGAAGAAATTAATTACCGGTATATGTAACCGTGATAACAATATTTGAGCTGTAACTTCCCTCTGTCTGTGAAAGTCCTGGGACTATTATTCCTCCCAGCCAAAGATACAATCCATTAGAACCTATGCGATAGGTTAACGTATGCCAAGGGTCTAAATTATTAAATTCCGGATTTGACTGATCGGGAGTTGCCGAAGTATCAATCGCACAGTCTGTTTCTTGGAAAATTACCTGCATATTAGAAGAGCCAGATCGGAAGAGCGTCGTGTAGGGAAAGAGTGTAGATC
>CALCCW010000357.1:0-8960 GCA_937900185.1 uncultured candidate division Zixibacteria bacterium
TGTGACAGTATATTTATTCTTTTTTTTTTTTTTTTCAAGCAGAAGCCGGCATACGAGATATATCAGTGTGACTGGAGTTCAGACGTGTGCTCTTCCGATCTTACAAAAAAAACCCGCATCAAGCGGGTTTTTTATATTTTAGTTGAATAATACTTCGACAAGCTCAGTATGACTTTTTTAGCCGTAAATTTCGGCTGTGTTGCATTTACAGACACCAACATTTTCATTACGAAATTTCCATGCACCTTTGTCGCCTTTTTTCGCACCAACAAATTTAATGAACTGTAAATTTTCATTACATACCGGGCAAGTTATCGTGTGTGCACGTTTGTTTGCTTTGTCTGAGAAGCTTTGTTTTTTAGCCATGTGTAAATATCTCCTCGATTTCTAATTTATCATCTACTTCAAGCGTTCCAAGTTTACTTTTTACTTCAACCAATAATCTGGTTGTTTCAAAATACAAGGTAAACTCCTTATTGTTGGAAAAATAAGGAGCCGCTTTCTCAAAAAAACTTAAAGCATTTGCGTACTCTTTATTTTTCAGTGCCAACAATGCAACACAGTATGCTTTTTCACCAACAGACAGCATTAAAACATACCTTTCTTATAAAGAGTTTCTGCTTCTTTTAATTTTTTCACATACGGCTCAACTTTATAGCCGTTTTGCTTGAGATAATATATGATAAAAGCCGATAAAATCAAGGCATCTTTATTGGTTTCTGTTGAGGATTTTTGTAAAAGTTCTTCTAAAACAGATAAAATATGGTTTTTCGAGTTGGCATAGTCCATAAAAAGGGCAGTCATTTTTGATAACCGCCTGACAAACAAAGAGATAGAGTCAGAACTTGGAGTTGTAGTCGGTTTAGGTATAGATGTCTCAGGTTTTCTTTTGAGAGTTAAAATTGGGGCGGAATGCTCTTTTTTATTACTCCAACGGTCAATTTCACTTGATATTTTTTGTTCAGCCATTGATGAGTTGTCGTCAATGTTGATTTCTCTTTTTATTTTAGACAGCATACCGGTTATACGATTCAGCTCAGTATCTTTCAGAGTTCGGTCAGTCAGCCATTTATTATGAGCTGCAAACCAATCACCAATATCGTCGGTGACATCTTTACCTTGATTTGCCAAAAGCCCAATATCATCTAGTCTGTTGATGCCGTCTAATACATGCAGTTTTTTTTCTTTCAAAAAAACTACACGGTCTAAAAATGTTTCAAGGAGAGATTCTAATGATTGTAAAGAATCTGTTTGGCTCACTTCTGCTCCATTGTCGTTTTGGTTATTCTATCACCGGTCATTCTATTACGACTTTTTTCAGTAAGATAATCTTCAAACAAGTTTGCCAAACGGTTGACCATTGTTTCGATACCATCAGATGTCTTTGCATCGGCAGGCATTTTTATTTCTTTTTTCTCGGTTTTTGTAATGATACCGGCAAGTTTTAATTGAGCAAGTTTTTTGAGTGCATCGTTGTCATCTAAGGTAGAGGCTTTACATACTTCACGCACAGAACGGTATCCGTCAACCAATGCCATGATATTCCATTCTTTTGCTTCAAGAGCAACATCACGAGTACGACCGCCTTGAGCAGCAGAGATGATATAGACATCATCTAAGGATTTAAACGTTTCTTTAACCATATTTGCTTCATCAAGTCTGCGGAGACCTTCCAAAATGACATTTTCAACTGAAATTTTAACTTTGATTTCTTCTTCGGTTGGAAACTGATCTTCATAAAATTTGAAAGAACCGGTTTTCCAAGTGAGTAAAGAAAAGAGCAGTTCTTCAATTTGCTGAATAATAACTTTTTCTAAATCAGCACGGTCAATAAATTTTCGTGAGATTAATATCTCTCCTAACCGTTTTGAATTTTGGTTTTTAGCTTGAATAGCAATAGCCTGTTCCAATTGGGTGTCTGAGATAATTTTTTTTTCTTTTAAGAGGTGACCAAGATGATAGGTTTGACGAGGTCCATATCCGTAGATAATATCACCTTTGTCAAAATAAACCATAATAATAGAATCATCCTGCTGAACCCCCAGAGTACCGGATTTGCGTCCTGATGCTAACAATTGCAATATTTCCGGTAGGGTGAATTTTTCAATCTTGCCTTGAAGTCCTAAATCCATTATCACTCCAAAAATTTATTCTTTTAATTTGTTTCCCGTTATATTATACTAATAAACAAGTTAGAAGATGTAATAAATTTAAAAAACCGAAAACCGCTTAATTCATAACAGGTTGCATACTTTTTATTATTTATATAACAATACTATATTATTTAATTCCTGTCAACACTGATTAAACGTTTTTCAAAAGAAAAATAAGTTTATTTTAAGGAAATTCATTATTATTGTGTCTATCAAATGTATTTAAGGTAAAAAGAGATGATAACTGAACAAATAAGAGTTGAAAGAATTGAAAAATATAACAGTAAAGCAAAAATTCTACTATCCAATTCACAAATCTATTTTCTTCCATTAGAGGTTGTCCTTACACACCAATTGGTTGAATCAATCGTTTTGACAGACTCGCAGTTTGAAATAATAGAATATGAATCATCTCTTTTTGAAGCTTTTTCCAAAGCAAAGCAATATTTGGCTATGCGGGATCATTCATCCGGTGAGTTAAAACTCAAACTCAAAAAGAAAAAATTTACTGATGAAATAGTCACACAAATTATTGTAAAATGTCAAAAGCTTGGGTTTTTAGATGATGAACGCTATGCGTATGCTCTTGCTGAAAAACTGATAGTCAAAAAACCATGCGGAAAGGCATATCTTCTTTCATATTTGCAAACAAAACTCATTTCACGAGATATAAGCGGGAGAATTGCAACGATTATATTTGCATCACAAGATATTCAAGAGTTGGCACGAACCGCCCTTGAAAAAAAGTGGTATATGTATGACCAATTAGCACTTGAAGATGCCCGTAATAAATCGTATAATTACCTTGCCCGCCGTGGATTCTCATTTGGTGAGGCAAAAGATGCATTTGAAAATGTGTACAACAAGAAACAAAAGGATGAGAACAATTAAAACTCAAGATATACGAAGGTCGTTTTTAGATTATTTTATCAAAAACGGTCATAAAGAACTGCCGTCATCACCGGTTATTCCTTTTGATGACCCGACAATTTTGTTTATCAATGCCGGGATGAACCAGTTTAAAGATGTTTATACGGGTAAACGGAAACTAGACACCAAAAGAGCCACAACCGTTCAAAAATGTATTCGTGCCGGAGGTAAACATAACGATTTAGATAATGTCGGGTTTACAACCCGTCATCATACGTTTTTTGAGATGCTTGGTAACTTTTCGTTTGGCGATTATTACAAAGAAGAAGCGATTTACTATGCTTGGGAATGGATAACAAAAGAGTTAAGACTTCCCAAAGATAAATTATATGTCTCTATTTATGAAACTGACGATGAAGCGTTTGAACTTTGGGGTAAAATTGCTCCTGAATTAAAAAACGGACGAATTCTCCGTTTTGGTAAAAAAGATAATTTTTGGTCTATGGGAAATATTGGTCCTTGTGGACCGAATTCAGAAATTCATTTTGACCGTGGTGAAAAATATGGAACTGGTCCGGAAGATAAAGTAAATGGTGAAACTGACAGGTTTGTTGAAATTTGGAATCTGGTTTTTATGCAGTACGACCAAACTCCTGATGGTATTATCGACTTACCAAATCGATCGGTTGATACCGGTGCCGGACTTGAACGTATTGCTGCGATAATGCAAAATGTTGACTCAAACTACAATATTGACCTCTTTCAAAATATAATTGCGGCTATTGCTGAAATTACAAAATCAAAGTATGAAGGTGACTTAAAACCATCGTTCCATGTTGTCGCCGACCATCTGCGTGCATTGACATTTGCCATCACCGATGGTGCCGGAATCTCCAATGAAGGACAGGGGTATGTACTTCGAAGAATTTTGAGGAGAGCTGTTAGGCACGGACGACTATTAGGTGCCGATGAACCGTTTATTTATAAACTGATTCCTACACTGGTTAATGAAATGGGCGAAGCGTATCCTGAAATAAAAGAACAGCAATCCCATGTTGCCAATGTTGTTAGAATTGAAGAAGAATCTTTTGACAGAACTTTGGATAAGGGATTAGTTCTTTTTGAAAGGATTGTTTCAGAGCTTGATTCTAAAATAATCCCCGGTGATGCTATTTTTAAACTATATGACACTTATGGATTTCCCTATGATTTAACTGAAATTATGGCATCCGAAAAAGGATTGACACTTGATAAAGACGGTTTTAATAAAACTATGGAAAGTCAAAAAGAACAGTCTCGATTGGCACAATCGGTTAATTTAGTCCAATCCCCGGTTACAACGTTAAAAAATGATGTGGAATTTGCAAACCATAATTTTGAACCAACATATTTTGACAGAGGAAAATTAAGCATCAACTCATCTTTATTATATGCATATCCATTAGATACATCAGATAATAACAAATTACTCGTTGCCCTTATTTTAGATAAGACACCATTTTATGTAAAGTCCGGTGGTCAGGAAAATGATTTGGGTAAAATAATTCATTCCAGTTTTGAAGTTAATATTCAAAATTTACATACGTACCAAGATTATATAATTCACGAATGTGTGATTACTAAGGGTGATTTAAATAATATAGAATTAGCTTACAAAGAAAAACAATCTGTATTAGCAACCGTAGATGCTCATCGTCGCATGGCTATCCAGCGAAATCATACGGTAACTCATCTTACCCATACAGCCCTACGAAAAGTGTTAGGTCCGCATATCAAACAATCAGGCTCGTATGTTGGAGCCGATAGAATGAGGTTTGACTTTTCGCATCATCAGCCAATGACCGATAAAGAAATCCAAGAGGTTGAGATGATTGTCAACAATGAAATTCTGAAATCTGTTCCTGTTTCTACCGATATTATGAATCTTGAACAAGCAAAAGCGACCGGTGCTATGGCTCTCTTTGGAGAAAAATATGATGCTGATGTGCGAGTTGTGTCTGTCGGAGAATTTTCCAAAGAACTGTGCGGTGGAACTCATGTTGAAAACAGCTCGCAGATAGGTCCGTTTTTTATTACGCTGGAGACAGGTATTGCTTCTGGTGTCAGACGTATCGAAGCTATTACGGGAACAGAAGCAGTTACTTATATGATGGATGCTAAATCGTTTCGTAAACGGGTTGCATCGATTGTCAACCGTCCCGAAGCAGATTCATTAGGCGGAGTGGAGCATTTAAAAGAGCAGAACAGCTTGCTTCAAAAAGAACTAAAGAAAGTAAAGGCAGAAATGTTTTCAGGCGGGGGGAGTTCTGTCGGTAAAGATACTCTTGTCAACGATATTACTTTTTCAACCCACTATTTTGATGAAACCGATAGAGATATTATGACATCGTGGATAGACTCAAAAAAAGAGATGGCATCACCGGTCTTTGCGGTTGCCTTAGGACTTGTAGGCGGTAAAATGACATATATTGCAGCGGCATCATCGCAGGCGGTTGAAAAGAATATTCATATTGGAAAAATAACAAAAGAGCTGCTTCCGAAATTTGGCGGACGTGGCGGAGGCAAACCAAACTTTGCCCAAGGCTCTGTTGAAAATGATACCGAGCCGTCAAAACTTTTTGATACGGCGAAATCATTTATCACGGTAGAGTAGGGAAAGTATGGAAAATAATTCTGTGTATACGTATCTGCTTAATGTCAAAGAAAAACGAGGCGGCGGATTTTTGGTACTTATCGACCCCGACAAAACTGATTCAAACAATTATCTTGCTCTTGCTGAATCTGCTAAAGAGTGCGGTGTTGATGCTCTTTTGGTCGGCACATCTTTTATGCTCAATACAAATTTTTCCGATGTTGTCAAAGAGATAAAATCAAAAGCTGAAGTACCGGTCATTATTTTCCCCGGTTCTTTTGCTCAGATAACTCCGTATGCCGATGCTATTTTGTTTTCATCGTTAATCTCAGGACGAAATGCAACTTATCTTATAGATGAGCAGGTCAAAGGAGCTCCGGTTGTCAAACGATGCAAAATCGAACCTATTCCAACCGGATATATGCTGATTGAATCCGGCTCGATGACATCGGTGCAGTATATTTCAAATACAAATCCTATTCCACGAGATAAATATGATATTGCCTGTGCTCATGCTTTAGCTGCTGAATATATGGGAATGAAACTTGCTTATTTAGAAGGCGGTTCGGGTGCTTCGCAAGCGGTACCTTGTGAAATGATTCAAGCAGTTGCATCGTATGTGAACATCCCGATAATAACCGGCGGTGGTTTAAAAGAACCTCAGCAATGTGCCGACCGTATAGATGCGGGAGCTTCTTTTGTTGTCGTAGGGAATAATTTAGAGATAGAACATGATTTTAAGTATCTAAACGAATTAACTCAAGCTGTACATCCAAAGGAATCAATACTCGCATGAACAATGATGAAAAACTAATTTATATACAAAAACTTGGTGACGAGTGTGCTGTCTTACGAAAAGCAGTCACGGCAGAACTTGGTCAAACAATTTTAGATACAGCGGCTGTTATGTCCGGTGTGATCGGCTCCGGCGGTAAGATTTTAATTACAGGCAATGGCGGTTCAGCTGCCGACGCTTCACATTTTGCGGGCGAAATGATAGTTCGTCTGTCATCTGATAAAAACAGACAGTCACTTCCGGTTATTGCTCTTTCTGTTGACCCTGCTGTGATGACTGCTGCTGCCAACGATTATGGCTATGAAAGAATATTCTCACGCCAAGTAGAGGGACTCGGCAACAAAGGGGATATGCTTTTTGTTATGTCCACTTCGGGTAATTCTCCCAATATTATCAAAGCAGTTCAAACAGCAGAAAGTCAGGGAATGATAACTGTTGGTTTGCTTGGCGGTACCGGTGGGAAATTGGCTGGTATGGTCGATAGAGCAATTGTCATACCTCACCCGTCTACACAACGAATTCAGGAAGAACATATTTTTATTATTCATTTGTTAGTTGGATTGGTGGAAAGTGATTTAATTTAGATGATTTATATTCGGATATTATCTGACTTTCTTTTTTTCTTTTTTGCACTTTCTTTGGTTAGTTCTACATTTTCAATTGCGGTTTCCCAAATTTCTCTTGGGGTTTCTGTTTTATTGTTTCTGATAATTTATTTCATTAAAAAGAAATTTTTATATTTTAATGAAATGAAATGGTTCTATAAATTAGTAGGTTTATATATTGCGTGGATGATTATATCATCACTTGTTGGAACTACTCCTTTAAAATCTCTTACTACTCTAAAAGATGAATGGCTGTTTTTTATTATTCCTATTGGAATTTTTCTTTCATTAAAACTAAAAATCAGACAAAACCTTATTTCTATTTTTGCTTATGTTATAATAGTCGTATCAATCTATGGAGTGGTGCAATTTTTTACCGGTGCAAATTGGTTCTCAGATAAAGCAGCACAAGTGGCTCCTATGTATGGATATCGAATTTCTGGATTTTTCTCTTATGGAGTTACCTTTGGTAATTTCTTCTCAGTTGCGGGTGTGTTTTTAACTTCATACGCTTTTTTTGGATATAATTCTTTTACGAAGGAAAAATTTGGTTTATTTATGCTTGGCGGGGTTTCAGCTATTTTAATGTCAATTTTAACATTCAGCAGAGCTCCTATTTTGGCAATTGTGTTGGCGACTATTCTTCTTTTTATACTTCTTGGAAAAACTTGGTGGAAACAAGGGCTGATATTTACTGTTGTTTTGTTTATATTCTTATCGTTGCTTCCGGGGGTTCAACAGCGGTTTGTAGGCGAATTCGATAAAGAATATAGTGGAGTACACAAAGCAGGACGGGTTTATATTTGGAAAAACTCTTTTAAAATGATTGCCGATAATCCAATTTTTGGTGTTGGCTTGGGGAATTTTAAAGAATCGTATACCGGCTATATTCCATCAGATGTAGATGAAATCCGAAAAGTATCATCGGCTCATAATGATTTTATTGATATTGCTGCCAACACCGGCATCCCCGGTTTTGTATTTTTTGCTGCTTTATGGTTTGCTGTTATTTATCGATTATGGAAAAAGTATAAGAAAGATGTCAATTTATCCATTGAAGAAAAAGCGGTATTGATTGCTGTTTTATGCGGTTCTTTTTGTTTTGGGGTTATTTCTATGTTTCATGGTGTATTTGTAGATGATGAAGTTAGATTTCTTCTTATGTATCTATGGTCGTTAGGGTTTGCGGTATTAGTTTCCGGTAATCTTAGATCTAAAAAAATTGAATTTAATAAAATGAAAATTGGAAATGGTTTAGACATAAAACTCAAAAATATTTGGATTTCAAAAAGAAAAATAGAAAAGTTAAAAATATTAATTAAGACAAATGGTAAAGAATTATCTACGACAAACAACCAAATAACCCTTACGAAATTATCAGATTAATCGTCCAAGTCTAATTCTTCTAACCGGTCATCAAAATCGTCGTCGGAAAAGCTTTTTGATCCTTTTTCGAAATCTTCCATTTTAATATACAAGTTTTGCTTGCACCTCATTTTATAATTTTCATTAAAAAATTGGAGTATATAAATTCTCCTATAAAAAAGATTTTCAACAAAACAGGATATCCAATAGATTTTTATATATTGAAGAGTTAATTTTCTCATGATCGGAGGAATTACCTTTTTTATAATCATTGCAATAATAGTAATAGCGGTAATCGGAACCATAATATACATTAAAAGTAATTCTACAAATGAAAATTTTATAAATCCAGAAATAGAGCCAGTTAATCAATATGTAAATGATTGTCTTTTACAAGTTGCAAAAGAATCTGTGAATAGTGTCTCGGTTCTTGGAGGAAAACAGTTAGATCGGAAGAGCGTCGTGTAGGGAAAGAGTGTAGATCTCGGTGGTCGCCGTATCATTAAAAAAAAAAAAGAACTAGACATAAGACGCAGTTA
>CALCCW010000358.1:0-8955 GCA_937900185.1 uncultured candidate division Zixibacteria bacterium
TTTTTAATGATACGGCGACCACCGAGATCTACACTCTTTCCCTACACGACGCTCTTCCGATCTCCAATTTCAAATGCGGCTTTGCGGGCAAGGGTATAGCCGTTCGTGTGAAGTCCTGTAGATGGAAGCCCGAGACAAATATCGCCCTCTTTGATAGTCGAGCCGTTGACAATTTTATCTTTGTCAACCATGCCGACCACAAAGCCGACTAAATCGTATTCCCCGTCTTGGTAGAATTCAGGCAGTTCCGCCATTTCACCGCCAATAAGAGCAGTATTGTTTTGCTTACAGGCAAGAGCAAGACCTTCTAAAATTTCAGCAACTGTATTTTGGTTAAGTTTTCCGACACCGATATAGTCTAAAAAGAACATCGACTTGGCACCATGAACTAAAATATCATTGATACAGTGATTCACCAAACACTGTCCGACAGTGTTATGCTTGTCAGTCATAAATGCGACTTTGAGCTTTGTGCCGACTGAATCTGTTGATGAGAGCAGAACCGGATTTTTTATATTGGAGATATCAGGTTGGAAAAATCCGCCAAATGCACCTAACCCTTGGAGTACCTGCGAGTTAAATGTTGAGGCTGCCAGTGTTTTGATACGGTTGACCGCTTCTTCGCCGGCTTTTACGTCTACGCCTGAATCGGCATACGTTATCTTTGAATCTGAATTGTTTTGTGTCATTGTGTTATATACGATTACAGACAAAAAATGTCAATAATTGAGTAAAGATATATTGAGGGTAACCTTTAATTCAGAAATATACTTTCTGCCGAGGCGGACTGACTACTCAAGTATTGGTTTTTGGGAGATACTTGCTTATGACTTCTTTTTACTTTTCTTTCTAAAACCTACACTCAGCAGTAATGCTCCAAATAGTACAATTATTGTACCGCCATATATAAGCCCTCCAATTATGCAAGCCCCCCCTAATACAAACCATATTATTGCTGTTGTTGAATATTTTCCCATAAAACTTCCCTTTATAAACTGATTTTGGGTGCAAAAATTAAGATTCAATATTTACGAGTTTACACTTTTCCCATTCATCACCAAGTACAATTTTCGCTTCGTTGTCAGCATCTTCAAGTGAATTCCCATCAACAAAAAGAGAATATCCTCCGCCAATAGGGCTATAAGATGACATACCAATTTGTCCGGTCATCCCAAAATAGCCGGTTTCAGAGTGAATAACCGCAGCAATATTTTTTGCATGGAGAACCTCAAGAATCATATCTGCCATTTGCTGAGAATTCAATCTGGCAATATGCACCCATTCAATATCTTTTGAATGTGCTGTTGCATCTTCAAATTGGTACAAAAGCCCAAGCTTCCTTAATTCATCTACAATCGTTTCAGATGAAACTTTCTTTTCATCTTCGATAATATTTTTCAACTCATCTTCTGTGACCAATGTTTCATTGCAGTCAGGACATACGCTGACTTCAGAATTGTATTCATACTTACATTTTGGACAAAACATATAATTCTCCAATTTATTAACTGTTAAAACTACTCACTACGCACCTTCGTTATTCACTTGAGTCGTCAGGAACCCATTCCTGACGATGTGAAAAACCTATGCACCTTCATTATTCAATATATTGATAACTCTATTGTAATCATCAGGAATCTTCGCCTCAAGAGCAATTTTTTCTCCGGTTATCGGATGAGTAAAGGCAAGTTTCTGGGCATGAAGTGCCTGCCGTTTCATCATCCCCAACAATCTTTTGGCAAGAGGACGTTCAGGACCAAATATGCCTTTGTGCCATTTATCCCGTCCGCCGTATTCAGCATCTCCAAAAACAGGATGCCCAAGATGTGAAAAATGCACCCGAATCTGATGTGTCCGTCCTGTTTGCAAATTTACTTCCAAAAGGTCATACGTTCTGTATCTGCTTAGAAGTTTGTATACGGTAATAGCTTCACGGCTTCCGACATTTGTGACAGTCATTTTTTTACGGTCATTGATTGATCGTCCGATTGGAAGATTTATCTCGCCAAAATCATCTTTCAGATGACCACACACTAAAGCTAAATAGGTGCGTTTTACTTCACGAGCTTGAATTGCCTGCTGAAGTTTCAGATGTACCGTATCATTTTTTGCAATGACTAAAAGCCCTGAAGTATCTTTATCCAAACGGTGTACTATCCCCGGTCTGTCTTTATCTGTTGCCTGCGATAATTTTGGAAAATGATACAGCAGAGCATTTACCAAGGTACCGCTTTTGTTTCCTGTACCCGGATGAGTCACCAACCCCGGCTGTTTATTGACAACAGCAAGATATTCATCATCATAGACAATATCCAAAGGAATATCTTCCGCTTCCAAACGGATTTCTTCTTCGGGTTTGATAGCAATTATTATAGTGTCATGAGGTTTTACTTTTTGTTTTTTATTTGCCTCTATCCCATTCAGTAAAATTGCGTGATTTGTAATCAAATTTTGAATTTTACTACGGGTAAGTTCTAAATCAGGATGAGAGGCAAGATATACATCAACTCGTTCTTGTCCTGTACCCTCATCAACAATAATTTCAATTTTTTCAGTTTTATCTATTTCAGTCATGTCACAACAAACGATTTTTGAGTATAAATGTCAAGTTGTTCCCCAATTCAGTCATTGCGAGAAGCGAAGCGACGTGGCAATCTCATCTTTTTATAATAGAGAGAAACCCGACAAACTTCAGAACTCCTCTCCGTGCTTGACACAGAGTCCAGAACAGAAACATATTTAGCAACATATCAAAACGTGCAATACTATTTCTTTAATAATGTCATTCCCAACTTGATTGGGAATCCAACATTGTTGTTTTTAAAAAAATGTCATGCTGAGTATTCGCCAGGATGTGAGTTTATAGAGATATAATCCTATTACATTATTGTTCTGTCGGTTCCTGACCCGCCTAAGCGGGTTGAGAACTGACAGAACAAAGTTTACTAAGTCATCCTATCTTGGATTTTTCCTTTCAAAGTATTCTTAATGCATACAGTCTGGTTCCCTGCGTTCGCAGGGAAGGTGTAAAGGGTTAATTTAAATTTAAAATTAGCTTACAAATTTGCAATGACAACTTCTGTAATAATAAATTTATTACTTTTCTCACCATCTCTAAATTACCAAACTTCATCACACCCCTTACCTGCAGAGGGGCTTGTTGAAAAAGTCAAATTTCCTGTCATTGCGGACGAAGTGTGGCAATCTCATGTTTTTGTTAAGCACTAAGTTAGAGATTGCCACGTCTCGTTCGTTTTCACTCACTCGACTCGCAAAGACTGAATGGAGGGTTTATCAACAAGCCCTTCGCCGGAAAGGAGATTCTAAACTGCCTTTTCAACCCTGCTTAGGCGGGCAAGGTAACTCTTTTTTTGTAGGGAACTGGCATGCCTGTTCCTAAAGCAAGGTTCGGGCATTCCCGAACCCTACAATTGTAATTTTGTAGGGCGGAAATCTTTAGCATTTCCACCATCACTGACAAAACCACTAAAAGGGTTTTGCTTTCAAGCCTGCTAATTCTATCTGTATGTTGTTTTTCAAATACATGTAAAAAAAAAGGCTGTCAGTTGTGACAGCCTTTTCTCTCATACCAAGATAGTTTCTATGCCCCCTCCGACATAGCCTTATCTATTTCATACTTCTTAATCTTGTCAAACAAAGTTGTATAGTCAATTTTTAAAATTTTTGATGCTTTTCGTTTATTATTTCTGACATCTTTGAGTACTCTAATAATAGCAGCTTTTTCGGCTCTTTTTTGAGCATACCCGCCGATTTCTTTGAGTCCGGCACCTTCTCGCAGTTGTACTTCGTCGTCACGTCTCAAACGAATAGCCAAATGGTCAGGAGTAATTTTTTTACCTTCTGATAAAATAATTGCCCGTTCGATTGTATTTTCAAGTTCTCGAACATTACCCGGCCAATGATATTTCATTAAAAGATTTCCGGCTTCTTTGGTTAGTGATTTTATTGATTTTTTCATCTCTCGACAGAATTTTTCTATGAAAAACTCGGCAAGTTCGGCAACATCATCTGCTCTCTCCCGTAAAGGCGGAACGAAAATCGGAAAAACAGATAAACGATAATACAAATCTTCACGGAATTTCTTCAGGCGAATCAATTCAGGAAGATCCATGTTTGTGGCAGCAACAATCCGAACATCAACATCAACAGTTTTTGTACCGCCCAAACGTTCAAAATTCTTTTGCTGCAGAACTCTTAAAAGTTTAGCCTGTAAAGTAATATCCATATCGCCGATTTCATCTAAGAAAATTGTTCCGGTATGAGCAATTTCAAACTTACCCATTTTACGAGCATGGGCACCGGTAAAAGCACCTTTTTCAGAACCGAATAATTCATTCTCCAAAAGCTCACCGGGAATAGCTGCACAATTGAGAGCTATATATGGTTTATCTTTTCTGAATGACAAGGTATGAATCGCCCGGGCAAACAGTTCTTTACCGGTACCTGATTCGCCCTGTAGTAAAACAGAAGCGTCAGAAGAGGCAACCTTTTGAATCAGTTTGCTCACTTCAATCATCTTATCATTTTTACCGATAATCTGACCAAAATTAGAAGAACCAAACAGCTCTTGACGCAAGAGAGAGTTCTCCGCAACAAGCCGTCTGTTTTCTAAGGCACGTCCAACTAAAACACACAGATGGTCGGTATCAAACGGTTTCGTAATAAAATCATAGGCACCAAGTCTCATAGCTTCAACAGCATCTTCAATAGTACCAAAAGCAGTCATAAGAATCACCGCTGTCTCGTCATCTAAGTCTTTAATACCTGAAAGCACTTTTAATCCATCAATGTCAGGCATTTTCAAATCTGTCAAAACTAAATCATAAGATTTATTGTGAATTAAATCGAGAGCTTTTTTGCCGGACGAGGCTGAATCAACACGATACCCCTCTTCATGCAGGGTCTCAGTCAACATGTTGCGCATCGAATCTTTATCATCGACAACCAGAATATTTGGCATTTTTACTCCTGTTGAATCTTTTTTTACCTTCCGAACCGACTCATCAAATCGGTAAACTTACTTATAGTATCGGTTGTAAATTATTGAAATAAAGCAGATACGCTGTACTAAGATTGGACAATCTCTATACTTTTGGGAACTATTTGATTTGCTCTATAACAGAGAACCCACAGAAATCTATTTTCAAAAAGAAACGTTCGGCAGGCTGTTGCACATAAGAGATTTGGGATGAATTCAAAGTTACCTTATAATGACCGATAGACAACTCATCGGCGGCTAAAACAGAAAGAACTTTACCCTCATTATTTAATAAAAGTACCGAAGTGAAACAACGAGGTTCTTTCACCTCAAAGGCTAAAGAGGTAAGATTGTCTTTGAATCTCGGAGCTTGTTTATCTACATAAAAAGAATCAACACGGCTTGCTTTTATAATTGTTATAAGAGTATCAGTATATCTTATCTGTGGATCAACCCATGCTTTTTCAAAATGACCTGCTTCTTGATGTACTGAAGGTTGATTGTACAAAACAGTCTGTCTTTTTGTACAGGAAACAACGAATAAGAGAAAGAAACTAAAACAGATGATACGAGGAATATGATTTTTCATAAAATTCACTTTTTATATGTAAACGGTATCAAATATTCAAAATCATTTACTTTTAATTTATAGTAATATTTCCCGGTAGGTATTATTGTCTTCGGTACCCATGTAATAGAATGTTTTTCACCAACAAATAAACTATCTTTAAAAATCGTTGCAGTATGGTTCATTCGATTATTAACTATATCTAAAGAGACATGTAAAGAGTCCTGAAGTAAACTCAGTTGAAGAGATGGGTTTCTGCTGTCGTCTCCGGCAGATAACAAAACTGCTTTCTCTCCATCAGCATAATGTACACTTATTGGTTCTAACCTTTTATAGTCACAGGAAATAATAGCTGTTTTGTAGTTCCCTTCTTCAACAAATTTTCCTGAATCATCTTTTTTATCCCAATAGATGTTATAATACCCATTTTTAACAACTTGCTTTATAAGTTGTCGGACATGCTTATTATTTTTATCTAAAATCCGTATGGAAACTTGGCATTGAGTCGCTTTTACCGGAAACCAAATTTTCATATTAGCGGCATTTGCCGAATCATAAGGAATTGCTTTCAGTTCATAAAATGAAGCTGCCAAGGCTGATTGAACTAATATAAAACTAATTATTATAATGATCAGTTTTTTCATAATTCTTATACACTTTTATGTTTCAATAGAATTAAAATTCCAAATTTCTTTATTGCCTTTTATATATTCATTTCAATGAAAGTACACAAGAAATCACAAAATCACAATAAAAAAACCTGACCGCCGCAAACAGTCAGGTTTTTAACTAAGGGTAGAATATTGTTATTTAAGCAATAACATTTTCTTTGTTGAGGTCAAGTTAGATGTCTCTAAGCGGTATAAATACATGCCGGAAGAAACATTACTTGCATCCCATTCAATAGTATGATTACCTGCTGAAAATTGTCTGTCGGCTAAGACAGCAATTTCTTGACCTAAGACATTGTACACAATCAAGCGTACATTATCTGCCTGTGGTAAACTAAAGGCTATTGAGGTCGTCGGGTTAAATGGGTTTGGATAGTTTTGATTAAGTTCAAATTCATCAGGAACTAACTCTGTAAGCATTTCACTTTGAGCAGAGCTGCTTAACAATATCGGACCTCCGACAGATGCTGCCGCTGTTGTTGTACCGTGGAAATCTACAACATCAATGTATACATCATCCCAGTTTCCACTTGCATCACACATAAATCTTAGTTTTGCATTTGCGGGGAAAGTAACCTGAGTATTATTCCAAGTAACAGTTGCAGTGTATAAAGTATTATTATTAAAATCAATTCCTTGAGCAAATGCTGCTAAAGTAACCCAACTGGAACCATCATAATACTGTACCCAGAAATCTTCATTACTGTTGTCCATACTTACAGCAATAAAATCAAAAGTCACTTCTAATTGTTGATAACCTGTGACGTTATAACTACTGCTGTGATAAAATGATGAAGCAACACCACTGTTATCTTGAATATCTATAGCAGCAGATCCCTGAGCAGCATACGTACCGCCGGTATAGCGGGAACAATCACCACCACCGTCAGAATAATTTCCCCAGCCTGCTTCAAAATCATCATAGGTAATAGTCGTCCAACTACCGGCATCAGTAACAGTGATATAACCTGTTTTGGTATTTACATCAGATCCTTGAGCATTGGTAGCTGTCAATGATACGGTATAAGTACCTGCAGTATTATATGTATAGGATGGGTTCTGAGCAGTAGAAGTACCGCCGTCACCAAATGTCCAACTCCAAGAAGTAGGGCTGCCGGTAGACAAATCAGTAAATACAACACTAAGTGGTGTATTACCTGATGTCGGAGTACCCGAAAATTCTGCTGTTGGAGCCGGTGGTGGAGGTGTATCAGCATTTACACAGAAATTATCAAACTGCGAGTGTGATTGATTAACTTCAAGACCGACAAGACCTGTCTGTACATTTCCAAAATTGTAAGATATTTTTTGAACTCCGTCAGCACTAACCGTTACTAATCCGCTTGGATCGATAACAACTTCCATAGCATATTGCTGATTCGTATTAATTGTTTCGGCAAATGATGCTTTGTTAGATTGTGTTCCGCCAACAAATTCGCGAATATACCATTTATTGGCACCATCACGGAAATCTGCTACACGGTAATTATTGGCATCAATATAACCGAAAACAACAATACCGTTTGTCCATGTTCCACCGGTTAAAGAAGTCCAGTCAACTGTAATAGTTCCATCGGCAACATCTCCGACAGGTGATATAATAAAACCTTTGTCAGCAGCAATTGTTCCATCAAGCTGACCGCCACTTACAGTCCAAGTACCAGATAAAATTGACCAGTTAGAAATATCACCATCCTGGAAATCATCACAAAAACCACCAACAGGTGGGTCAGTTACGGTAATATAATTAGTTTGTGTAACAATATCGGAACCACAGCTATTTGTTGCTGTCAAAGAAACCGAATAGGTTCCTGCAGCTGTATATGTATAGCTTGGGTTCTGTACTGTTGATGTTCCACCATCGCCAAAATCCCAATTCCAGGAAGTTGGACTAAATGTCGAGGCATCTGTAAAAGCTACTGTTAATGGAGTATTACCTGAAGTAGGTGTACCACTAAATGAAGCCACCGGAACATCACATGGTGGTGTTGTTACGGTAATATAATTGGTTTGTGTAACAGCATTGGAACCACAGCTATTTGTTGCTGTCAAAGAAACCGAATAGGTTCCTGCAGTTGTATAAGTATAGCTTGGGTTTTGTACTGTCGATGTACCGCCATCACCAAATGTCCAACTCCAGGAAGTTGGGCTGAATGTAGATGCGTCGGTAAAGTTTACAGTTAACGGATAATCACCGCTTGTAGGTGTTCCGCTAAATGAAGCTACCGGAACATCACATGGTGGTGTTGTTACGGTAATATAATTAGTTTTGGTTAATGGGTCTGATCCGCAGGAATTTGTCACTGTCTGAGTTACTGAATAAGTACCTGCAGCACTATAAGTGTGTGACGGACTTGCAACTATAGAAGTACCACCATCACCAAATGTCCATGAATAGGATGTTGCACCTGTTGATTGGTCGGTAAAACTTACAGCAAGCGGATAATCACCGGATGTCGGCGAACCAACAAAACCTGCCGTAGGAGTTACACAAGGATTTACAGTAATATAACTAACTTTTGTCTGTGTATCAGAACCATAAGCATTAGTAGCTGTCAATGCTACGGTATAGGTTCCGGCGGTATTATAAGTATATGAAGGGTTCTGTAATGTGGAAGTTCCACCATCACCAAAATCCCAAGTCCAAGCTGTTGGAGCATTTGTTGAAAGGTCGGTGAAACTGACCGCTAATGGTTCTGTGCCAGAAGTAGGAGTTC
>CALCCW010000359.1:0-5307 GCA_937900185.1 uncultured candidate division Zixibacteria bacterium
CCGGCGACCACCGAGATCTACACTCTTTCCCTACACGACGCTCTTCCGATCTGGGAGTTTTCATTTGGTCTACCATTTGTAAGGCATCGGGAAGAAGTTTCAAATCATCGGCAATATCGCCGGTTAACAGAATCATGTCAGGTTTGAATTTTTCTGAACGAAGCAGAACATCCTCAAGGTCAGACAATGTAACATAATGTCTCAAATGTAAATCTGATAGATGTAATATACGAAAACCATTTAAATCATCGGGAAGATTTGCAAACAGAATAGGTTTTTTAAACACTCGCACCGAACTAAGCGTTTGAAAAACTCCGGCTGCTCCCGACGTAAGTGCTAATAATGGAACAGCAGCAGCTGCTGACTGCAGAATTTTTCGTCGTTTTTTATCTACCGATGAATGGCTGTCCTTGTCTGGTTTTTTAATAAAATCAAAGCCAAAATTGACAAATGTAAAAATACCTGAAAACGGAAGTGATATTGTCAGACATATTTCAAAAATAAAAACTAAAACGGTAAAGAATGCCGCCGGATACAAAATGATATTATTGGTATAATATTCTCCGATACCCCAAAATATTGTGCCGACAATTCCCACCGTCGGTAATCCCCACGCAAGTGAGCGAATAGTTCTATTCTGCCACCATTCTTTGACAAAAAAACGCAGGAATAAAACTTGTAAAAACCCAAAGAACAGAACTAATAATACCGCTAATGCAACAACTCTCATTAAACTCCTTTTTATACTTTATACATATACGTTTTATACTCAAAATGTTGCAAAAAAGTTTAAAACACATATTCAATAAAACTCTCTCCAATTTCTTTCCTGCCTACGCAGTTGTTGAAAAAGTACAATATCCTACCATTGCGAATCCGCCTAAGCGGATGTGACCGTCTCATATTTTTGTTAAGCATCAAGCTTATAGATTACCATGCCTCACTCGTTATCACTCACTCGACCCGCAAAGACTGAATGGATGTTTTTCAACAAGCCCGTACGCAGGAAAGGAGTGGGTGGAAATTTGTAAATTTTTTCCTATTAATTTTAAGTAAAATAGTTTTTTCAGTTATAAAAACTTAAATCAGGACACCTTAACTCCTTTCCGTGCTTGACACGGAATCCAGTGCAGTAATGGTTTAAACAAATTAAAATTTAACTTCAGTAAATTGAAGCCCAAAAGTGTCTTTCTCAATAGATGCTTGAAATAATTTTATACGATATGGTTTTGTTGCTAATATTCTAAGAATTTTATGTCTGTTATCTAAAGGCATTTTACACCCAAGATATACTGACTCAATGATATTGGGTGGAAGGTGAATAGGTATATCTGCCTTTTCGAATAAATAATACCTATATTCTTTTTCATAACACCAGTCATCTGCTTTTGATGAAATTGGTTTTTTGAAAAATTCTTCAGTATTATTTTCAGATGGAAGAAAAATTGGATATTCTTTGTAGTAATCAACTTTAATAATATCAATTAGAAACTTGGTTTTTAATTCTTGCATTCTCTAAGTTTTCAGGATCTTTCCATAATTTTTTCTTAAATTCAAGTTCTACAAGAGTTGTTAAGTCTTGGTGATTTAAATTAGGTTGTTCTTCTATAATAATATTAGTTATGACATTTCTTATATATTCATTACTTTCCAACTCAGATTTCATATGAATTTTACAATCAAATGGGTCGTTAAAATGAATTGGTGAAGCAAAGTATATTTCATCCTTTATAATAACGTCTTTATTGTAATCATGTTTGCCATCTTCATTTTTCCATGTTCTGTATTTATAAAGTGTTTTTGGAATGTCTTTATCCATCCTACTCCTCATCACCCCACAAGAACAACTCCGGCACAGTACCATCTTCAACGTCAATGCCAACACCATAATTATTGGCTCCGAAAGTTGAATCAGTCTTTGACGGTTGGAACCACAAAGAATTATTTATAAACTCAGTTGAAACTGTTTCGGTGCTGTCGGTAAAGTCAAAATATCTGTCATTGCCGCCAATATCAATAAAACCGCCAAACGATTTTGCGTAGTAATAATATGGTGTCAATTTTGACGGGAACTCATAATCTTTGCGGTAGGTAGCCTCGCCAAGCCCGGGGGTTCCTTTGCCAAGGTAATAGCTGTCATCACCGCCGATATCAATGAAAAATGAATTAGAACGAATTTGAGAAAGTCCCATCGAAATCATTTTAGCTCTGTATATGTCATTACCGTTTTTGTTTATTAAGAATGCGTTTGTATAATCCCATCCGAAGCCAAGAGCTGCTCCGGCGGTTTCAAACAGTTCGTGTCTGTCGTTGCCGTTTTCATCAAGTAAAATGCCGTTACAAAAATGTGCTCCCGATCCTTGAGTGAAATAACAAGATTTATATATATCATCACCTCGTCGGTCAATTGCAATACCTGTTCCGAACCAATAGCCGACTCCAAGCGACCAGTTGCCCGAATAATAATAATCGTTACCGTCAATGTCAATTATAGCACCAAGTCCGCCTGCCCATGCGTGACCATCGGAACCATCTCCACGTCGTCCAAACCCTGCCCCTTGTGCTTCATTGCCGTTGATTTTATTTTTACTGTGATAGTCACCACGGTTGAAAACATCGGAGAACGGTTCCGCTGTGTATTTGTCATTTCCGCTATATGATGCACAAACACCAATACCGCCGCCGACTCCACCGAGTCCCTGACCCGAACCATGGATATAGTACTCGTCGTCACCGGTTCCGTCAAAACATAACCCGATTCCAAAATATCCGCATCCTTGTGATGAAAGAGATGATTTGTACTTGTCGTTACCTTCTCTGTCGTAGAGAACTCCAACGCCAAATAGTCCTGCACCCTGTGCATAGATGGAACCGTTATACATATCATTTCCTTTGCTGTCGATAACAAGACCGACCCCTAAAAGCCCGACGCCTGTTGTTGGTGCCGATTCATTTTTAGAACCATACTGATCGTTACCGCCTAAATCAATCAAAACAGATATTGGATTTAAAAGTGATGATGTCGCCCCGGCAGAGCCTGTATATAAATTGTTATTTCCAAAATCAATAATCAGGAGAGAATTATCGGCATTATAGATAAACGGGTTTTGTTTGGTTTTAGAAAATATTGCAACGGTTCCAAAAGGTGTTTTAAACTCAAGCCTGAAATCATTCGGCATTTTGTCTTTGAGTTTTTGTAGTTTTAGTTCAGCCTGTTCCGTTGCTGATGCAACTTTTAAAGCTGAATAATGAAGTGATGAAAAATCAATTGCTTGAGCGATGTCATCCATTTCAGGATAATATTTGGTACCGTCGTTTTGGGTGTCTGCTAAATCTCTAATCGCAAATACTTTTTGCATATCGGTCGGGTCGCATTTTCTGAAAGCAAGATTCCGCCACCTGATTGCTTCGCCTAAATTAACAATCAGTTCGGCTATAACAGTTTCAACCGAATCGGGAAGTTTCTCCATCTGCTTTTGAATTTTGATTTTATATGGAGGATATTCGGCGACTGTTCCAAATGTTGAGTAAGCCGGCGGTTCACCTGCTAAGGCATACAACTGCTCAACCGCTGTTTGAAGAGGCGTGTCAGAATTTGGAGCAGGTAATAAATTGGCAGAATAGGAACGGAACCCGCCAAGTTTTTTATCAACACCTAAATTGTAGACCAGTTTGTATAAACCGTCCGAATTACTGTCGGCGTACATTGGTTCCATATAATATTCAACAGTGTTTGCCATTACAGTGGCATAATCAGGAAGTTTGAATGGGTCAGCAAAAAGAGCATCAAACGATGTTAACCGATATGGTGTATCTAAGGGAAATCTGTTCCAGTATCCTTTTGGCTGATAGCCTATATCTGATTTGGTAAAACCGGCTTCTGTGAGTATTTTTTGTAAAATATCTTCTTTTTGGTCTGCCTGAACCATAATGGCGAGCAGAGATATTATTAGCACAACAAGACAAATTTTTTTCATTCGACTACTCCATGAGATTTTTTTTCATTTACTTTATGTAATTTACCACCTTTATTATCAAAAAGTCATCAAGAAGTTTTAAAAAAATATGAGGAGTTTTTGTGAAAAAGGTTATAATTATTTTATCCGCAGCATTGCTTGTAATTGGATGCAGTAAGAAAAATGAGGTAAAAAAAGATACTGTAAAACCTGTTACTATTTTTGAAGGTGAAAAACATTTTTCCAATACAAAGCAATTAACCTTTGGGGGTGAAAATGCGGAAGCATATTTTTCCTATGATGCCAGTCAGCTTATTTTGCAGTCTAAGCGTGATGGTTTAAAATGTGATGCCATTTTTAGAATGAACTCCGACGGCTCGGATGTGAGGATGGTTTCATCGGGCAAGGGGGTTACAACCTGTTCATTTATAGCACCGGATGGGAAGTCAATTATATACGCCTCGACACATTTGGGAGGTGATGAGTGTCCGCCAAGACCGGATATGTCTCACGGATATGTGTGGCCGTTATATAAATCTTATGATATTTTCTCCGCAGACCCTGACGGTTCAAACTTGAAAAGGTTAACTACTACTGATGGTTATGATGCGGAGTGTGTCTATTCTCCTCAAGGAGATAAAATAATTTTTACCTCTGTGCGAACCGGTGATTTAGAACTGTTTATTATGAATCCCGACGGCTCCGGTGTGGAACAGATTACCGATATGCCGGGGTACGACGGCGGTGCATTTTTCTCTATTGATGGTAAGTCTATTGTGTGGAGAGCATCACGACCGCAAGGTGACGATTTAAAAGAATACAAAGAACTGCTTGCAGATGGGTTGATCAAACCGAGTAAACTTGAAATTTATGTAATGAATCTCAAAGACAGAAAACCGATTCAATTAACCAACAATGGCAAGGCAAATTTTGGACCATATATGCATCCGAATATGAAAACAGTTATTTTCTGTTCCAACATGGATGACCCCAAAGGGCGTAAATTTGATTTGTATACTGTTGATATAGAGACAAAAGAAGTTGAACGGATAACCTATAATGATTCGTTTGACGGTTTCCCGATGTTTTCACATGACGGTAAAAAATTAGTCTTTGCCTCAAACAGAGATAACAAAACCCGTGGTGAGACAAATATCTTTATCACCGATTGGGTTGAATAGAGACAAATCACTATTATAATATATAATTGTTGGGAACAGGCTTGCCTGTTCCTTTTTTTTGTCAAAATCTGAATTAAATCAATTTAAATAAAACTTATTAAAATAAATTGAAACCAGATCGGAAGAGCACACGTCTGAACTCCAGTCACACTGATATATCTCGTATGCCG
>CALCCW010000360.1:0-15690 GCA_937900185.1 uncultured candidate division Zixibacteria bacterium
TGGAGTTCAGACGTGTGCTCTTCCGATCTCTCCTTGCCCTCCACCCATTTTACCGCCGCCTCGACCTCCACCCATGCCACCTCCACGACCACCGCCCATTCCGCCGCCGGAATGTGATGAACTCATTTGCTTTTTCATCTCAGTGCGGTCAATACCAAATTCCAGACCTATATTAATTTTCTTTATTTCGTTCTTTTTTAGATTGGCAAAAATATCATTTGATAAAAAAGGAATCCTAATTTCTAAAAGATAAACCGATTTATACATATCAACTGCTGCCTTCGGGTCGGTTGTTTTGAATCTTTCCAAGAGATATTCGTTTCCATCGTTTTTAAAAAGAATTGTACCCGGTTTTTGTTTTTTCATTTTAGATTGCACGGCATTTGGCGGCATTCTATTTTTCATTTTAGAAAAATCAAGGGAATCAATATTGCCAACATAATGCAGCCCGTATCGTTTTTTCTTTTTCTTATCAAAATCTACCCAAATATCAATTCCGCTTGTTTGTACAATTTTCATCATTTGTCTGTCTCGGGTAGCTAAAACAAGAAATATTTCATTGTTGCTGTTTTGAAAAGAAATCGAGAAATTTTCATTTTCAAAATGCTGAAGGGGATATTTAGTCCATTCGTTTAGCTTTCCGTCAATTGTAATATTTTTGCTTGTATAATGGCTTTGTATTGCTGAATCTTTACATCCTGCAACCAGAAACAGTACTATTGATAGTAAAAAAACAGGGTAATTTGTCATACGAAAGGATTCCTATGTCTGTTTATCTTTAATATTTGACAACTGTATTTTCCAAAAGATTAATAGAGAATGAATATAGTTATAACTTCTTGTAATTTGTCGATAATATTAAGACATGTACAGGAGTATAGTTAATAATGATAAAAATTGAAAAAAAACCTTACGGATATAAAATATTTTTTTCAGGAATTATTTCTTCACTTGAAGTTGAAAATTGGCTTACGGAATCATCTAAAATATTAGAAAAAAGCCCCGAAAAATTCTCTGTTTTTGTAGATATGCAGGAGATGGAAATTCTTCCTGTTATTTGTCAAGGCAATATGTATGAAGGTCAAAAGCTGTATAGAAAAATGGGAATGGAGCGCTCTGTTGTGATAGTACGTGATAGACTCACCGCTATGCAGTTTAGGCTGATAGCTCAAAAAACCGGTATCTACGATTATGAAAGATATATAAACGCATCGGTAAACCCAATCTGGGAAAAAGAAGCGCTGGATTGGTTGATAAATTCTGTTGAACCATCTTGCGATGATGAGTTAGTTAAACAAAAATAGACAAACCGATTTTATTATAATTTCCCTATAAATCCAACAATCAGCAAAAAATATATTTCTGTACTCATATAAGATTCTTTCATATAATCTACATTATTACTATTCATATTCTTGTTGCTTTCAGAGCAGAATTTTATAATTTTCAGGTCTAATTCAAGTTAGGATCAGTTATACACAAAGGAGTTTAATGTGGACTCACAGGTTTTGTTAGCACTTTCATTTATAGTTTATAATTTGTTTATCATAGGTGTCGGCTTATACTCCGCCAAAAAAAAAAAAAAACAAGTGAAGATTTTGTTCTTGCCAATCGAGAACTTGGTCCCTGGGCATCGGCATTGTCTGCCTCGGCATCATCGGAGTCGGGATGGGTTATGCTTGGATTAGTCGGTATGGCGTATCTTGATGGTGCTGCTGCATTTTGGATAGTTCCCGGAATTGCATTGGGGTATTTATTTAACTGGTATTATCTTGCCGAAAAGTTGCGGACGGCAACACTGGAAAATGGTGCGGTAACAATTCCGCAATATATATCATATCGTTTCGGAAAAAATTCTAAATCACTCAGACTTATTTCTTCTGTTATCATTATTCTTGCCATGCTTGGTTATGTTGCAGCTCAGATGAATGCTGCCGGAAAAGCGTTTGATGCAACATTTTCGCTTCCATATTGGTCGGGTGTATTAATTGGAGCAGGTATTATTTTAACTTATACAATTTTTGGCGGGTTTCGAGCTGTCTGTTGGACAGATATTATTCAGTCATCTTTTATGTTTGTAGCACTCTTAATAATGCCGTTTGTTATACTTTATCAAATCGGAGGATTTGGAAAATTTATTGAATCAATTCAGGCAGCTAATCCTGATTTCCTTTCTTTTACCGCAGGCAAAGGCGGATTAAGCCTTGTCGGTTTTATAGTCGGGTATTTAGGTATAGGTTTGGGATATCCGGGGCAGCCTCATATTTTGTCGAGATTTATGGCAGCTAAAGATAAAAAAACAATCAGACAAGGTTCTGTGATTGCTATATCATGGATGACGATTGTATATGTAGGAGCTATTTTCTTTGGAATGTTTGCTAAAGTATATTTTGGTAACCTTGCTGACCCCGAACAGGCTCTTCCGCTTGCGGTCAATGATTTGCTTCCGCCTATTTTGGGCGGGTTTGTGATTGCTGCTATTATCTCAGCTATTTGTTCTACGGCAGATTCGCAATTAATTGTTGTCTCAACTATTTTTTCAAGAGATATACTTCCGATGTTTTCAAAAGGCAGTTCTACTGATTTGAAAAAGACAATATTTATTGATAAAGTTGTTTTAATTGTATTGGCAGTTATTTCAATCTTTTTTGCTTTAACAAAAAACAGAATGATATTTGATTTTGTGTTATATGCCTGGTCGGTATTGGGAGCATCGTTTGGTCCGGTAGTGATACTTGGACTGGTTTGGAAAAAAGCAACCAAAGCAGGAGCTATAAGCGGTATGCTTACCGGACTGATAGTGTCAATTGTGTGGCGTGATGTGCCGGTGTTGAAATCGTTGGTATATGAATTAGTACCAGCATTTATACTGGCAACTCTTGCGGTTATTATTGTTTCACTTATGACATCAAAAACAAAGGAATAAAAAACGTGGCATCATCTGTAAAAAAAAAGGTTTTCTCATTTCTCGTATTAACTCTTTTAGGGATAGTTGTAGGTATTGCTGTATCATTTTATATTATGCTTGTTATGTCGGTTCCTCAAACCGATGGCGAGATAACACTTGCAGGTCTCAATTCTAAAGTTGAAATATTATTTGACGGAAAAGGTATCCCTCAAATTTATGCTGACAATGAAAGAGATGCTTATTTTGCCTTAGGGTATCAACATGCTGCCGACCGTATGTTTCAGATGGATCTTTCCCGTAGGGTTGCACAGGGAAAACTTTCTGAACTATTAGGTTCTGTTGCAGAAACTATTGATGAAGAACAGATAAAAATCGGACATTACAGAATTGCGGTTGAAGCTGAAAAAAACTTATCGGACAAAAATCGAAAACTACTTCAGGCTTATGCTGATGGGGTAAACAAATACAGTGATATTTGTAAATCGCTTCCGTTTGAATATCGGTTTCTTCCGGTTGATTTTGCTAAGTGGACAATTATTGACTGTTTGGCGTTGCTGTCTTTTCAAACTTGGTATTCAAACAGTTTGATGAATAGAGATTCCTTTTATAATAAATTAGTTGAAAAAGTTGGACAAGATAAAGCACAAACACTTATTTTTCCCTATCCTGATTTTGCACCAGTGACAGTTAAGAACACAACTGAACAGTCTGACATTTCTACTACTCTTAAAACATCAAAAATCAGCTATGACTATTCTTTCAAATTACAGCCGAACAATACAAGCAGTATTGCACAAAAATATATAGCAGAAACCTATTTTCAAAATGGGCTGTCTTCTTTTACAATGTCGGAAGCATCCAATGCTTGGGTTATAGCACCATCGCGGTCTGAAAGCGGCAGTGCCATGCTTGCCTCTGATCCTCACTTAGAGTTGGGACGACTGCCTCAATTTTGGTATGCTGCCGGAATACATATAAAAGAATCAAACACCGATGCCTTTGGAATCACAACAGCGGGGCTTCCGTTTCTTGTCATAGGACATAATAAAAGCTCGGCATGGGCATTCACTGCCGGTGGAAATGATATTGTAGATTATAAAACTATCAGAATAAGCAGTAATGGTTCTCAATACTTGTCTGAAAACGGCTGGAAAGATTTTATATATGATTCTACTAAACATATTACTATGTCGCTTGACAGCTCTCTTACTATAGTGACAAAATTATCTGACTATGGTGTTGTTATGGATGAAAGCGATTCATCGGCAATCGTAATGCATTGGGCAGGACATGATGTAAATTTGGATAATGGTGTAACTAATGTTTTCAATTTAGTGAACACCAAATCTTACGAGCAATTTCAAAAGATAGTTACAAACTTTGGTGCTTTAGATGCTAACTATATGTATGCTGACAGTTCCGGTAATATCGGCTATCAGCTATCAACTCCGCTTCCATTACGACAAGATGATTTTGTGAGTATTTTACCTGACGCTTTAGGTTCTCAAGTTCCATATGAATTTTATCCAATTGATGCAACACCTCATGTTTTAAATCCAAAGATTGGGTGGATAGCTAATTGTAACAACAAACCTGATAATCCAAGCAATGCTAAAGGGTTTTATTTTGCTGATAGGATACTGCGAATAAATGAGCTGTTGAACTCAAAAGAAAAATTTACAATTGATGATATGAAAAACTTTCAGTTTGATTTGACCGACAGATACATGGCAAATTTTGCAGATGAATTTGCACAGGTTCTTTTATCTTTAGGTGAAGACAAAAAAGCAGCTCAGATGAGAAATTGGGACGGCAATAGTGATACATCTTCATATAACGCTCTTCTTTGCACTGTCTATCTTGATGAATTACAAAAAGATTTGTTTGAAGATGAGTTGGGTGATTTGTATCAAAGCGTTCCGGCAAAGTGGATTGAAAATTTTAAGAGAGTTGAATCTGCCGGATGGTTTGATAATATAAATACACCAAAAGTTGAAACATCAATAGATATTACGCAGAAAGCGATGAAACACGCACTGGAAATTGTCGGAGAGAAAACTTGGGGAGATTTTCAAACACTGCAGATGAAACATCCGTTGTCAATTATTCCGATAGTTAGTTCTGCTTTACATTTGGAAACTGAACCAATTCCCCGAGGCGGTACACCGGGAACTCTGAATTCATCATTTGCCCGTAAAAAGCTCGACAGCACCTACGCATCTGTTGCCGGAGCAAGTATGCGTCTGCTTGTAGATTTTTCAGATTTGGATGCTACGACCATTGTTCTTCCTGCGGGGAACTCTGGAAATCCGATGAGTGAGCATTTCTTTGATTTTTATGATATGTGGAGAACTAATGAACGGTGGACAGTTCCTATTAGTGATGATAAAATTAGAGCCGGTGCAAAAAACAAATTGACCTTAATACCAAAATAATATATTGAATAATTAAATTTATGAGTCATTGCGAGTTGAGACTGCAATAAGCAGTCGAGATGTGGCAATCTCTAACTTAATGCTTAACAAAAAACATGAGATTGCTGCACTTCGTCCGCTTTTGCGGACTCCGTTCGCAATGACAGACAAATGAATTATATCAACCAACTCAGAAAGATTAATTTATGTCTTTGAAATATTTTTTGTATTCTGTTTGGGCTTTTTCATAGTCAGCCGGTCGACCGATGTCTAACCAGAATTTTTCAAACAGATACGTATTGATTGGAATTTTCTTTTCTAAAAGGGTGAACATCAGGTTGTCAAACCCAAATGGGATATTATCAGGAATATATTCAAGGATTGTTTTTGAAAAAGCATACATACCGCATGATACTAAATAATTTGATTTTGGTTTTTCTGTAAACGAAACAATATTGCCGTCTTGATTTGTTTCTATCACACCATAGTCTATATTGTGGCATCTGTTTGTGACCGCAACTGTAAGTTCTCTGTTAGATTCTGCATGTTTTTTCATGAGGTCAGCAAAATTAAAATCAGTTAAAATATCGCCATTGGTGACTATAAAATTGTTGTCAAGTGCGTCTATGAGCTTTAAAGGTGCGACTGTTGAGAGTTCTTTTTCTTCATGTGAATATCGAACTTTTATGCCCAAGCGGGAACCGTCACCGACAACATCTTTTATTTGATCAGCCATGTGATTGAGAGCAATTATAACTTCATGGACTCCGCACGATTGCATTTGTCGCAAGAGTAGTTCAATAATCGGTTGCCCGGAAACTTCGACTAACGGTTTTGGAATTTCTTTGGTAAACGGGTAAAGTCTTCGTCCTTTACCTCCTGCTAAAATCACAGCCTGCATAGTTTTCTCTTTATAAATTTTTATAGATACTGCTGTCCGGCTCTTTTATTGTACCGGATTTTATGAGTTCAATATACTCATTTATTCCATCAGTAACAGTTTTTCTATTTTTAAACCTTAAACTGTTTTTTATACGGTCAAAATTCACCCGATAATCACGGGGGTTTTCATCTTTTGAAATATAATGTATTTTATCTGCTGCTTGAGGAAGTTTTTTGATAATCATTTCAATTAAAGTTTTCTTTTGATAGTTTTCATTCGTATCGCCGACATTAAATGCTTTGTGAGATACAACAGAATTCTCAGCTTCTACTGCCAAAATACATGCTTGGGCGATATCAGATGTATGGCAGTACGGTCGCCAAAATTGTTCTCCGTAAATTTCGAGCTTTCTGCCTAAGGCAAGTTCTTTTGTAAATTCGTTTACTGTTAAATCAAATCGAATACGGGGTGATAGTCCGTAGGCAGTTGCAAATCGTAAACAAACCGGAGTAATATTGGTATCTGAGAGATTGAGAAGTTTTTGTTCAAACTCAACTTTGAGTTCGGCATAGAGTGATACAGGATTAAGAGTTGTAGATTCATCAACAAAACCATCAGGGTCAGGCATTTTGCCGTAGTTTGAACATGTCGAGGCAAAGACAAATTTTTGCAGATGAGCATCTTGAGCTGAGACTAAGAGGTTTTTTGCACCATCTCTGTTGACTGTGACAGCACGTTTGGGAAATTTCTTACATGCGGGGTCTCCGACAATAGCGGCAAGATGAATAACAGCATCGACAGATTCAACAGCTTTTTGACAATCTTTTATATTTGTAATATCACCATGTATAAATTCAAATTTTGGTTTTGCATATAGGCAGACAGGGATTTATTACCAAAAAAAAGATTGTCTATGGTTCGAACTTTGTATCCTTTGTTGAGTAACTTCCCAATTAAGACAGAACCGATATAACCGGCACCGCCGGTAATGAGTATCTTTTGAGACTGCATAGCAATAAAGATAAGAATTAAGTGATACAAGCAAAAGAAAAATTATTTAATATATGGTGATTAATCGGATGCTATTTTAAAATACTGCTATCTGTTTCCTATTTCATAATAAGACAATAAAAGTTACCATTTTGTGGGATACGCAGTTCGTTATGCTCTCCCAAAATATTTGTAACATCGGTATAGATAAAATGATACCACCAGATAAAAAATTCTTCAAAACTGATTTCATCAGCGTAGCCTGTTTTATTATAGATACTATTTATATAGTTTTTGTTTTCCACTAAAATTTTTATCAATTTTGGTTTAAAATCAGATGCGAGTTTGTCAAAAAGCTCCATTTCAACATTTGTTACTTTTGGTGCATTATTTACTAATGAATCTAAATATGAATTAGATTTTTTAATTTTGCTATTTACAATATTTCTATTATTACCATATATATTTAACGCAATACTGTCATTTAGCGAGCGATACTGATTCCCATAAATACCAAAGTTTTCTATTGGAAATTCGATATTTTCCATAATACTATAATAATAATTTTTTCCGTGTCTTTGGGGACGTTCATCTTTTTTTAGAAATTCAGTTTCGACATTATGTATCTGCCAATTATCAAGTAAGACATCACTTAATAAAAAGAAAGACCATTCTTCAAAGTTATATTTAGAAGACAATTCAGAATTATAAAATTTTTCTTTAATAGAAGGAATTTCCTGCATGACAGATTCAGCAATTTGCTCAGCTAAAGGTTTGCCATATTTATACAAACCTGTTCCTTGATTATGCGAAACAATAAAGACTGTCGGTTTAAGGTTTTCATCACCTTTGAGCCAGTTTTTAGATTTTAAGAAATCTATTTTCTCTTGAAGAAATTCATCAGACCATCCGGCTCTTTTTTGAAAGAATTTTATATCTAATTTTTCATGCAGGGCAACGAGAAACAAATCAAGGCTGTCATCAACAGGATTAAAATCGGGGAAGTTATCACCTCTTGAAATCAACTTGCATTCATAGTAGCTATTAAAAATAGTATCTAATTTATTAGAAGATTTTTGCATATTCATACAAGAACTCGTAATTAAAAGTATAAAAAATAGGAAAAATAAGTTTTTCACTTTTTTATACGACTTTTTATAAACAATAGTTTCTTGTGATTCTCAAACATATTTTATAATTTTTTGAGAGCTTTGTTTGCTACTTTTAAGTATTCACCTGAAAGACCTAATTTCTTTGCTTTAAGAAGATTTTCTTTTGCCTGATCAAACCATTTTTCACTATTTTTGCTGTTGAAACATGCCATACCAAGACGGAAATAAGGATAGGGGTTTTCTTTTTGAGCGTGTCGTGCTTTCAATGATTCTCCACGGCAAAGATCATATCTTCCCATCTTGTAGTAGATATCAGCAAGGTTAATGATGTATTCATAAGTTCCATATCCTTCAAATGCTGCTTGGCGTGCCATGTTTGCGGCTTTAGAAAAGTCTATTCCCTCCTCTGCCAAGATTTGTGAATAATATAAAAGGTTTCGAGGGTTTTTGTTAAACTTGATTAAATTACTTTCAAACAAATCATACGCTTCAGTTTTTTTACCGGTGTAGTACAATGCTCGGGCTTTTAAGATATTTATATTGGGGTCTTGAGGTTCAATTGCAAATGCTTCATTGAGATATACGAGGGACTTTTCAAATTCTTTATTGTCTTGTGCATTAACAGCACGAAGCAGTTTTGCATCAACGTTATCTTTGGTCATAATACTCAGTAAAGTATCAATTTCTTTTGAGCGATTATCATCTCTTAAAATCTCAGTTAAATCTTTTACCAAGACAATATCGCCGGAAGCATAAGGGTAGTACTGTCTAAACTGCCTGAGTCCTTCCTTATATTTTTTATTTAAGAAGAAATATTTTGTTTTTGTGAGAGCCACAAATTTGTTTTTCTCAAATTGGGGATATTTGTCAAACAATTTGAGTGCTTTTTTCTTATTTTTAATATGAATTAATAACTTTTCATAATTCTTAAATGCCGGGTAATAGTTTGGATCTGCTTTAAGTGCTTTTTGGTAGGTTTCTTCTGCTTTATCATATTTTCGTACCGCAACATTCCCCCATACTCCAGCAATAGCGGTAAGCCATTGGGCATCCTGCTGATGAGCTGATTCTATCTTTTTGAGATCGCTATAACATTCATCAAATGATCCAATAATATGTTTCGTTAATGCAAGTTCCAACTTTAATTCTTTACTATTTTTTCGTATTCCTTTTACTGATTCCAATTTAGAAATTGTACCGGGATTTTTTTCATATTTTACAGAAAGCATTAACATAGCATAATGATAAAACGAACCAAATTCATCATTAAATGTTCCCTTTGCAATTTCACCTTCTAAAAGCTGTAAATCTTGAGCAATAGATAATTTATCCGAAATCTCTGCTCGTGCATATAATTCATACATCGTACCTGTTAAGCTTTGAGGGGCATTAGCCCGATAGAGTGTCCCATATTTATGCAGCTGATTTTTATTATTTGTATGGTGGGCATAATACAGATAGAACCCGTCAATCACAAGCGGTTCCGCATGTAAGTTTTCTAATGTAAAAATTATATTGCGAGCCTCTGACAGATAATCATTTCTTACTGCTCTTTGCAAAGAAAGAAAAGCATTGCTGATATTTTTATTATTATATTCAAATAATTTCTGATTATAAATCATTGACGAGTCTATCAATCCGACTGTTTCATAATACTCCGCAGCAGCATTATAAAAAATAGGATCATCAGATTTATCTTTGAATGCTTGTAATGCTTCTTGTTGGGCATCATCAATCAAACCCTTAAGCACTAAGGTTGAGGCAAGCATGAGTTGGGCGGCATTCTTATGTTCATACCCTGATACAACTGCTTGTTTAAAATAACTTTCGGCTCGCTTTATATCTCCAACATTTTTATACGCTTCCCCCAAAAGATATTTTGTCTGTACATTAGTATTCCACTGTTTATTATAATACACTGCTATCTCAAGTGCATCAGTGAAAAAACCTAAATTTTTATATGAAGTGTAGAGTCCAACAAAAGCATCTTCATAATCAGTGCTTACACCAAGAAGCATCAAATAATTATTTATTGCATCATAATATAAAAGCCTTGCTTCATTTAATTTTGCGACTCCTAATAATCCCGGTACTGATGCAGGATCAATTTCAAATATTTGTTCAAATGTAGAATCGGCAGCATTGAATTGTAAGTTATTTAATTGATCCGTTCCTTTTTGAAACAAATCATCTATTTTTTCTTCGGGTGTTTTAGAGCAACCGATTATTAATAGTACGGTTAACGAGCAGAATATAAATTTTTTCATAGAATCCTTTAATTATATCAATTTTTTTTTCTTTCTTTAGTATAATATATTGAACTTTAATTTATACATTTTTTTTCTGAGAGAAAGGAAATTATTTTTAATAAAACAGCAATAATTATGCTGAATGAGCAATAAATATTGTAAAAACTATTAAATTTGGTTATATTTAGATATGACAACACTGAAATCAAATGATTTAGTAAAATATTACAGAAAACGGGCAGTGGTAAACAGTGTAACAATTGAGGTAAATACCGGTGAAGTTGTTGGACTGCTTGGACCTAATGGTGCTGGTAAAACGACTACTTTTTATATGCTTATCGGATTTATCAGACCGGATCACGGGAATGTATTTCTTGGAGAAAAAGATATAAGTTCTCTTCCAATGTATAAACGGGCATCGGAAGGGATAGGTTATTTAGCTCAGGAAGCATCTGTTTTTAGAAAAATGACAGTAGAAGAAAATATTCTCTCTATATTGCAGTTTCAGAAAATGAGTAGAAAACAGCAAAAAATCCGTTTAGAAGAGCTATTAGAAGAATTAGATATTGCACATTTACGAAAATACAAGGCATATACTCTTTCAGGGGGTGAAAGGCGACGAGTTGAAATTACGAGAGCTTTAGTAAATAACCCAAAGTTTATTCTTTTAGATGAGCCTTTTGCCGGAATTGACCCAATTGCGGTTGAGGATATTCAGAAAAATATCTCTCGATTGGTCGAACGAGGTCTTGGGGTATTAATTACTGATCATAATGTACGCGAAACACTCTCTATTTGTAATCGTGCATATATAATGTGTGACGGTAAAATATTAAAAGCCGGAGACTCCAATTATCTGGCTAATGATAAAGAGGCAAAAAAGATTTATTTAGGAGAAAAATTCAAGCTGAATTGATTCAGTCTGTGTAATTTATGAACGATATGCGTATAACATATAAATCAACGTATAATTTGTCCGATAAGGCTTTATATAAAGCAGAATATCGACAACCCTTTAAAATATCATTTGAGTAGAAATTATGAAATTAGGACTCCATCAAAAACTTTCAGTAACTTTAGCACCGCAATTGATACAATCATTGAAAATGCTGCAAATGCCGGTATTAAAGTTAGAACAGACTATAAGACATGAGCTTTCTACAAATCCGTTATTGGAAGAGATAGAAGATGTAGAACCAACAGAAGAAAAAGATTCTGAATTTGAACTTACTGAGCAGAAAACTGATGAAGAAAAAACTGCCGAATGGGAAGATTATCTTTTTAATAATGATGATGATGGGTATAAAGTTAAAGAACCTATAGAACAGCGTGAAGAACGTTTTGAAGGACCGGGAACTTCAGCCATAAACTTATATACACACTTAAATGAACAGCTTTCGTTTTTAAAACTTTCAGAAGAAGAACATCTGATTGGTGAATATATTATTGGTAATATTTCCCCGGAAGGGTATCTAGCGATTTCTGTACCTGAGATGGCTGCTGAACTTGATTTGGAAAGTGAAAAGATAGAAGCAATTCTTAAAATGATTCAGCGATTTGATCCTCTTGGTATTGGTTCTCGAGATTTACGTGAATCATTGATGATTCAGCTTGAAGAAAAAGATTTACAAAATTCTCTTGCCTATCGTATTGTCAAAGAACATATCAATGAATTAGACCGAAAATCAATTTTGCAAATAGCTAAATTTATGTCTGTTTCTGCGGAAAAAGCACAAGCAGCAATGGAAGTTATAAAAAGTCTATCACCCACTCCTACTCATGGGCGTTTTGACAATGGTGCTATGCCGGTTATTCCTGATTTAGTCGTTGAAAAGGTAGGTGAAGAATATGTTGTATATCATAATGATGCCTATGTCCCACGATTGAGAATTAATGCTAATTACAAAAACCTTATGAAACGCGGTAATAGTTCTACAAAGGGAACAAAAGATTATGTTCGTCAAAAATTAGAGCAGGCACGCTGGCTTTTAAACTCTATCAATCAAAGACGTTCTACTATGATTCGGGTAATGGAAGCAATTATTGAAAAACAGAAAGATTTCTTTGAACGTGGACAGGAATTTATTAAGCCGATGATTATGGAAGATATTGCCCAAGCTGTTGATATGAATGTTGCTACGATTAGCAGGGTATCCAACAGTAAATATGTGCAGACTCCACTTGGTGTGTTTGAGATTAAGTATTTTTTTAATTCCGGTATAGCAAAAGCTGACGGTGAAAATATGGCAAAAAGAGCCGTCAAACAACGTATTGAAGAAATTATTAAAGCAGAACCAATTGAAAAACCGCATTCTGATCAGGAAATTTTTAGAATTTTAAATAAAGAAGGTATCACTCTCGCCAGACGAACTGTTACAAAATACAGAGAAGAACTCAGGCTTCCTCCGGCAAGATTGAGAAAACGGGTGGCTGATACCAAAAAATAAAAACTTTACCATAGGATGGATGGTACTTACAATTGAAATCTTTTAATCTGTATTGTTTATATACTGTCATGGATGAGAGAAATAAAACAGATAATCAAATAGTCTGTAATTCGATTCGTACTATCTGTAACAAATTAATAAAAATGTTCATGAATGATTATATCATTACGTATAGATTTATTCATTAACTGAAACATTAATGGATGCATGGAAAGGAGTATATACCCATGCTAAAAAAAATATCCGCACGTCACTTTGATTTAACAGAAGATTTAAAAGAAAAAGCCGAAGCGGAGATGGATAGTCTGACGCGATATTATGAAAATATTCTTTCGGCAGATCTTGTTTTAGAGACAGAACGTCATCGTCGTATGGCAGAATTAAAAATTAAGGTGTATAACCAAACTATCACAGCATCAGGTGAAAGTGATGATATGGTTAACTCGATTGCAACTGCTGTTGACAAAGTACGAACTCAATTGTTAAAATACAAAGGAAAACAAAAAGACAAAAAACCTGAAGAAATTATTGAAACCAAAGGTGCTGTTACCAAACCAAGTACAAATGACGAAGATTTAGATATTTAGAAGAAGTTTTATTATTATATTAAAAAAAACCCGCTTGATAAAAGCGGGTTTTTTTGTTTCGGCTGTTTCTTATTTTGAGTCTTCAAAATTATGAGTCAGGTAGGTCACAGTTCCATTAGCTCAGGCATTTAAGACAGAATCACAGGGATCCCGCCCTACTATTACTAAATATCCCTTAATATTATAATTTGATAAATACAAAAAGATGTTGGGTTTCTCACAATTATATTTTTTAAGAATAGGAACACCAACCTACTACAAAACTAAGAATGTCATGCATAGAATGCAGTTCAATGATATTCGGTGCATATTGAGCAATATTTTTCATATATTTCATCACAATTTACTTAAAAATAGGCGGTATTGTAGGCAGTTAATCGCCTGTCTATCAATAATTTACCTCGATTATTAGCAGGACAGTCTTTTATTGGCACATTATTTTCATTATAGTGTATTTGAAAAGTAAATGAAAAGAGAATAATATGTTTTTTACAGACTTAAATTATATAACTTTGATACTGATGTTAGGGGCATCGCTGTTTTTTATGATGGCAGGAATTCGTTCACTTAAATCTGCCTGTATTGAAGGACTGCTCTTTTTTGCCTTGTCTTTATTTTTTGCTGCTACACATTTTTTCTATTTTTATAATCTCCCAATTGACTCACCTCTTTCTTTTACTTTTAGCCATAATCTTCTTTGGAGTTGGTTGACATTTCTTTTTGCCCCGGCATTGATAATTTTATTTATTTCATTTGGTTTAGTTAATTTTGTGTTAAATTATTTTAGAGTTGGTTTGATAAAGATATTTTTTGGATTAACTTTACTTTGCTATATATTCATGATAGGCAATACTTGGGCATTTGATATTCGAGGTATCATAACAATCATATTTTGTTTTATATGGTTTGAAGTTGAACTAAAAACTGCTGTCTAAATTATGATAGCATCAGCAAAGCAATACCACCTACAGCTACAACTGTTCCGGTAACAATTCTCAATGATATTTTTTCCTTATGCACTATTCTCGTTAAAGGTAAAAGCCAGATTGGTGTTGTTGAATTTAATGTGGAGGCAATACCAGCGGCGATATATTTTACCGCAACCAAAGACATCCATACTCCCATAAACGGTCCGAATATAGCTCCCCCTATGGCATAACCCATTGCTTTTTTATTTTTTAGAGCCAAAATTGTCTCTTTTAATTGTCCACGTAATGCCGCAATAGTCCAAATACAAATCAAAGATATGAGCATACGGATAAATGATGCTTCCATCGGCGGAATTTCTGCCCCAACATCCATCATTGCATATTTAGCAAACACAAGACCGGTTGCCTGTCCTAAGGCAGCAATTATTCCCAACAATATACCAAGACGAAGAGAACCTTTGTCTGGATGACTATCACTCAGATTATTTTTATTATACTGCCTTTCTGAGACAACCCACCCTATTCCCCCCATAGTGAGAGAGATACCCAGCATATCAAATAACCCTAATGCCTCTCCCAAAAAAAGCCATGCAATAATTGATGCCATTACCGGTGCTAATGAATAAAGAAGTGAGGTGAGACGGGGACCAATCATGACCATCGCTTTAAAACCGGCACCATCGCCGATGACTAAACCGGCAATCCCTGAAAGACCCAACCAAATAACATGATTGATTGTTAATGTTTCAGGAATAAGAGAGCCTTTGTATAATAAAAGAACAACTGTGTAAATAGAAACTGCCATCAAAAGACGAATATTATTTACTTTAAAAGAGCCTATCAGTTTTCCTGCTTCTGAAAAAAACAATGATGTAAACGCCCAGCACAAGGCTGTTGTTAAGGCAGCAGCTTCTCCAATAAATTCCATGATACGAATATAGAGAGGATATACCAAAAGGGCAAATTGTAATATATCTTTATAATTAAAAAAGGCAGAATCGCTAAAGGATTCTGCCCTGCTGTTCTGGTTCCCAGCCTACGGGTTTGTTGATAAACCTCTAAATTCGGAACATACTTCGACTCCGCTCAGCATGACATATTATAAGTTGTTGTGTTTCAAGTCACCCTGAGCGGAGTCGAAGGGTCTTGAAACATATTTTGGACTTTTTCA
>CALCCW010000361.1:0-4748 GCA_937900185.1 uncultured candidate division Zixibacteria bacterium
GAAAAGAGAGAGGAGGGAAAAGAGTAAGTAGGGGAGGTGTGAAAAAAAGGGGGGAAGGAGAGGGGGGGGGGGGGTGGGGGGGTGTGGTTGTTTTTTTCAAGCAGAAGACGGCATACGAGATATATCAGTGTGACTGGAGTTCAGACGTGTGCTCTTCCGATCTAAAATAAACAGACCGGCAACAGAGAACAAACAAAGAATAAGATAAATAGCCGAGTGAAAAATATTTTTTAGCGTGACAACCATAAATCCCGATATAAGCATCATAAATGATAAAAGCCAAAAAACAGGTCTTGCGGAGAGTTCGTTTAGCACAGTTTGAAACATTTCCATAACTCTTATGCCTCTCCCTCGGTTTTAGGTTTATCTTCAGTTGGAGCATTAACTGTTTTCGGAGCAGTAGATTCTTTTTTCACTGTCTCAACTTTTGCATTGGCTGGCTTTGATTCTGCTGTTTCTGTTGGTTTTGGAGCAGCTTTTTTCACTTTTTTCTTACGTTTATCAATATAGTCAACATCACGCCCAACATCTTGCAGCTTATGGACATCCCATAAAACGTCATCTTTATTGCCGGTAGAATATTCATATTTACCGGTAAGTTTTAAAGCAGAGAAATTACAGGCTTCTTCACAAAGTCCGCAATAACAGCATAAAGCAAAATCTATTTCAAAAACTTCTAATTTTTTCTTTTTATCTTCACCTCTTGGAGCGACAATTTTAATCGCTGCTGTCGGACAGGCACGCATACAAAGCTCACATGCAGTACAGTTTAGAGAGCCGTCTTCTTTGTCGGACAAAAGCACGACAACACCGCGGGAACGTTCCGGCATGACATCTTTTTCTTCAGGATACTGCAAGGTAACAGCATGCATACCAAGATGTTTTCCGGTTATTCCCAACCCCTTGATTAGCTCTATAAATCCTTTAATATATTCTATCATTATTTATAACTCCCAATACCATCCAAAATGTTTGAAAACAGCAGCTATAATAATATTGAGAAATGTTAAAGGCACTAAAAACTTCCATGCAAATTCCATCAGTTGGTCAACCCGTAAACGGGGATATGTCCATCTGAAAAGCATAAGTAAAAAGACAACCGCAAAAGTTTTTCCAAAGAACCAAATAAATGACGGTATAAACGCAAATCCATGCCATCCCCCCAAGAACAAAATAGTCGCAATAGCGGAAACTGTGAATAGATTGATAAATTCAGCTAAGAAAAACATAGCGAATTTCATTCCTGAGTATTCGACATTAAATCCGGCAACAAGTTCCTGTTCTGCTTCGGCTAAGTCAAACGGAGTACGGTTTGCCTCGGCTGTGGCAGCAATAATATATGTTATAAAAGCAAGCGGACCGAATGGAAATCTGAATATATTCCAGTTTAGAAAATTACCGCTTTGGGAATTAACAATATCAACTGTTGAAAGCGACCCTGCATATAAGACAACAACTAAAATCGATGCAACCATCGGAACTTCGTAAGAAACAACTTGTGCCGCCGAACGCATACCGCCTAAAAGAGCATATTTATTATTAGACCCCCAACCCGCCATAAGCAGTGAGATAACTGTAAAAGATGTAATCGCCATAATGTATAACACGCCGATATTTAAATCGGCAACAATCAAACCATCACCAAACGGAATAACAATATACGCCGCAAACGCCGCAATAAAACACATGACAGGAGCCCAGAAAAAGACAACTTTATCACGGGTTTCAACACGTACATCTTCTTTTTGTAGAAGTTTTAATCCATCCATTAATGTTTGGTACCAGCCATGCCAGCCGTTTCGCATTGGACCAAACCGCTGCTGCATGTGACCGGCAACTTTTCGTTCCCACCATACTAATATAAGAGCCAACACCGCAAGCAGTCCAAATGTTGCTGCGGCTAAAATTGTATATGTTATCACAGATAATAATGCTCCCGATAATCCGATAGAGCTTAAAATATCTGACAACGCTGCGGTAATAGCAATAGCTATCATCTATCAACCTCCGGCAGGATAACATCAAATGAAGCAAATATCGCTACCAAATCAGCAATCAAACAGTTTGTGGCAACTTCAGGAAGAAGCTGTAAATGAGGATACGAACCACCTCGTGCTTTGACCCGGAAAGGTTTTTTGGTACCGTCGGAAACCAAATAGACACCCATCTCACCACGAGAATTTTCTATGCGGGTATATGTTTCACCGGCAGCCGGTTTAAAATTAGGTGACACTTTGGCACGGATAGGACCTTCCTCTATTCCATCAAGTGCCTGAGCAACAATTTTACATGACTCCTGAATTTCATCTAAACGAACCATATAACGGTCAAAAACATCACCATTTTGATAGACCGGAATTTTATAGTCAAACCTGTCATAGATTGAATATGGGTCATCACGCCGTAAATCATAATCAACACCGGATGCCCTCAGAATAGGACCGGACACACCATAAGCTAAAGCGAGTTCAGCATCAAGTTTGCCGATACCGATAGTACGAACTTTCCAAATCGGGTTGCCATTTAACAAACGTTTATATTCTTCAACTTTATCAGTAATCGTAGCAATTGTTTCACGACATTGTGGTATAAATTTTTCAGGAATATCTTTAGAAACACCGCCGACTCGAATATAATTGTATGTCAGTCGTTGTCCGCAGGTCATTTCAAAAAGATCCATAATATATTCACGTTCACGAAGAGCATACAAAAAAGGAGTTAAAGCACCAATATCCATAGCAGTTGTTCCGAAGAAAATAAGATGCGAGGCAATACGGTTGAGTTCCAACATGATAACCCGTAAATACTCCGCCCGTTCGGGAACTTCAATGCCTGCCAATCTTTCAGCAGCAAGTGAAAATACATAGTTGCAAGACATAGCGGTAACATATTCAAACCTGTCAAGAATCGGAATACACATTGCATAGGTTCTGTTTTCACAGATTTTTTCAATCGCACGATGCAAATACCCGATATAAGGAACAACCTTGACAACTTTTTCACCATCCATAGTCAACAATAAACGGCAGACACCGTGTGTTGACGGATGATGTGGTCCCATATTTATTTCAAATTCTTCAGTCCGCAAGTCAGTCATCTATTATAAGTCGGGGAAGCGAATAAAATCAGGTGCGTCCCAATCCTTTCTCATTGGATAGCCTTCATCCCATTCATCATGGAGAAGGAATCTTGTCAAGTTGTCATGATTATTAATATGGATACCATAAAGTTCCCACATTTCTCTCTCATACCAGTTGGCAGCCGGCCATACCGTTTGCACAGAATCAACAGCCGGATTTTCATGTGGAAGTATAACTTTTATATCTAATCGAATTTTTTTCTTCGTTGAGGCAATATTATAAACAGCTTCAAATTTTTCAGTTGTGTCAATACCGCCAAGATTACAGAAGTAATCAAACAGTAACTCAGAATCATCACGTAATTTTTCACAGACAGAAACTAAATTAGCAGCATCTACGATAAACAATAAATCATATTTACCGGCTTCATTATGAGTTAACAACGAAGCGTAATTTGTTTCTATATATGATTTCAGTTCTTCGTTGGTCATTTTTCCTGCCAGTCGCCCAGTTTACGTTTTTGAATCTGTTTTTGTAAAGTAATACAACCTTCAAGGAGTGATTCAGGTCTCGGAGGACATCCCGGAATATACACATCAACAGGAATAATATGGTCAATTCCTTTTTCAACCGAATAACTGTCATAATAAAAAGGACCGCCTTTAATAGTACATCCACCCATAGCGATAACATAGCGAGGTTCAGCCATTTGGTCGTAAAGCGTGCGTAAACGAGGTGCCATCTTTTTAGTGATTGTACCGGCGGCAATAATAAGGTCAGCTTGACGAGGTGAAGCTCTGAAAATCATACCGAGTCTGTCAAAATCGTAACGTGATGCACCCGTACACATAAGTTCAATCGCACAGCAGGCAGTACCAAAAAGAAGATACCAAAGAGATTTTGCCTGTGCAAAATTAAGAATTTGTTCTACCGATGTTGTTACAATGCCTCCGCCCGGGATTTTTTCCGAATAAACTGGAAGTTTTTTAATTATACCCATTTTAATGCTCCCTTACGCCATGCATAGAATAATCCAAAAAACAGAATTAAAATAAAAATTATCATTTCAATAAGAGCATAGAGACCAAGCTTGCCAAAAGCTACCGCCCATGGGAATAAAAATACAGCCTCTACATCAAAAATAACAAAGATAAGTGCAAATATATAAAAACGGTTATTGAATTTAAACCAAGAATTCCCGACCGGCTCTTCAGCACATTCGTAGTTAGAATTCTTCTTTGGATATGGATTGTGGGGACGAATCATTTTTGACATTAAGAATGTAATTAGAACTATCCCAATGCCGGCAAAGATAAAAACTAATACCGCCAGATATTCCGCTACCATACAACAACCTTCTTCAAAAAACCATTATGTGACTTAATTCACAATTTCATCAACGCAAAAAATCAAAATTTTCAAGATTGTCAAGCATTTTTTAAAAAATTGTTTTTCCCAAGTCGTTAATTACCAATATGATTTAATAATTTAGCTCTCTAAAACATATATAAATTGCTGCTTTTTACAATTTCCGGCAATATGTGTATATAACCATTTAAGATCGGAAGAGCACACGTCTGAACTCCAGTCACACTGATATATCTCGTATGCCGTCTTCTGCTTGAAAAAAAAAAATGAACAAACAAACATCATACATACTACAAGGTT
>CALCCW010000362.1:0-14167 GCA_937900185.1 uncultured candidate division Zixibacteria bacterium
CTAAATTCGGAACATACTTCGACTCCGCTCAGCATGACATATTATAAGTTGTTGTGTTTCAAGTCACCCTGAGCGGAGTCGAAGGGTCTTGAAACATATTTTGGACTTTTTCAACAAGCCCCAAGGGACTTGCCACCCGTCCGTTCCTAAAGAAAGGTTGAGGCATGCCTCAACCCTACAACTGTTTTACCGAGTCGGTTAAGGGGTGTTTTAAAATACGTTATCTCAAAAAACGAACCCATTTTGCTATAACTTACATATATTCATTAGCTTACAAAGAAAAAGTTTGGTGATTCTGCCATGAGGTGGATGCAGAACTCTACATGTTATTTTACAATACCGCGTTCGGAGTTTTTGATAAAGTCGAGTATGACTTGTACCTCGGGGATAATTTCTGTGTCGATTGTGATTCTTTCGACTGCCTGAGTTGTGTTTAATTTTGAAAAGAAAAGAATTTTAAATGCTCTATCAATAGAACGGACAGCATCTTTTGTAAAACCTCTTCTTTTCAAACCGATTGAATTCATACCGACTACTTTGAGTGGATAGCCACCGACTAATGCATAGGGAATAATATCCTGTTGAACTCTGAACCCGCCGCCAATCATACAGTGAGCTCCAATCTTTACAAACTGATGCACCGGAACCAGCCCGCCCAAAATTGCATTATCATGAACTTCGACATGACCTGCTAAATTTACAGAGTTTGCCATAATAACATTATCGCCAATCAGACAATCGTGGGCTACATGTGAATACGCCATGAGCAGACAGTTCTTACCACACTCAGAACGGTTATGATAGGTAGTACCGCGGTTAAAAGTTACATACTCCCTAATAGTGGTTCCATCACCGACTATTGCTTGCGTTTTTTCACCACCAAATTTTAAATCCTGCGGAGATGAGCCGATTGCTGCACCATGGAAGACATTAACATTTTTACCAAGGACTGTTCCCTCTGCTAACAGGATTGAAGACTTTATATCGCAGTTGTCGCCAACAATGACACTATCTTCAATAACGGTAAACGGTCCTATGGTTACATTTTCACCAATCTCCGCTTTGGGAGATATGATTGCTGTTTTGTGAATTTCACTCATTTATCTACCACCATTGCCATAAATTCAGCACTTGCGACAAGTTTATTATCAACATACGCTTTTCCTGCCATTTTACAAGTTGTACGTTTTAATGATAACATCTCAAGTTCAAAGCGTAATTGATCACCCGGAATAACCGGTTTGCGAAATTTTGCTTTATCAATTGACATAAAATAGACAACTTTTTCTTCGGGATTTTCAACAGCATTTAACAGAAGCACTCCGCCCGCTTGTGCCATAGCTTCAATAATCAGGACACCCGGCATAATAGGATGACCGGGGAAATGTCCGTTGAAAAAAGGTTCGTTGATCGTAACATTTTTAATAGCGGTAACTCTTTTACCGGGGTCTAGATCTAAGATTCTGTCAATAAGAAGCATCGGGTATCGGTGGGGAAGGAATTTAAAAATCGTGTTAATATCAAAAGAATTGTGACCGCTTGAGCCAAATTTTGCTGCTATTTTTTTCTTTTTGTATAAGTTCCGCATTCGTTTTGCCAAAGCAACATTTGCTTTATGACCGGAGCGAGCTGCTAAAACATGTCCTTTAAATGGAACCCCTATAAGCATCAGGTCCCCAAGTAAATCCAGAGTTTTGTGACGGACAGGTTCGTTGTAAAAACGAAGAGGTATATCATTGATGATTCCGGTTTCACCAACAAAACATTTATCATTTAAATTGAGAACCTTACGGATACGGTCAACTTCAATTTGTCCTAAATCGGAATCATATATTACAATTGCATTGTCAATCCCGCCGCCCTTTATGAGATCTGAATTTTTAAGCATCTCTACTTCTGAAAGAAAACAAAACGTTCTGGCAGGAGCGAATTCTTCTACAAATTCTTTTTCTAAATTTACAAGAGTTGTATATTGAGTTCCGAGAGCGGGGTTTTTATAATCTATCATAAAAGTTATTCGTAAATCATCCGATGGAGCCACAACCAAGTCAACATCACGTTCTGACTCGGAGTATGCCATTGGAGTATCTATTTCGAGATAGAACTTATCGGCATCTTGGGTTTCAATACCTGCTTCAAGCAGTTTATCTACATACGGTTTTGCCGACCCGTCACAAACCGGCGGTTCGACATTGTCGAGTTCGACAATCATATTATCAATTTGAATTCCTGCAAAAGCAGCCAAGACATGTTCGACAGTAAATACTTTTGCTTCACCTTTTTGTAAGGTTGTTCCACGTGAGATATCAACAACATGATCAACGTCGGCAATAACCCATGGTTTATCTGGTAAATCTGCTCGAACAAAGCGAATGCCTTGATCAGGCAGAGCCGGTTTAAAAGTCATAGTGCAATTTACACCGGTGTGTAATCCTATTCCGCTGAGGGAAATTTCTTTTTTTATAGTTCGTTGTTTTTCGTACATAAGCCTCAATCTTTGTTACAGTGAATCTCCAAATTATACTGTATGAGAGGCTTGTTCTCAAGCTTTTTTTACAGGAAAAAAATGCAGCAGAAAAATGGACACTTTCAAGAGCATCCTATATTTACAAAACAGCAAAAACGAGAACTAATTTCCGGTATATGCGACTGTCAACACAATATCTGAGGCATAGTCTCCACCTGTTTGTGAGATTGAGGGCAGAACTGTACCGCCAATCCATACATATAGTGTCGCACCTGCCCCTAAACGAAGAGTAGTAAAATTAACCGGATTTAATGTTCCCGCCGGTCCGGTTTGCCCTGTTCCGGTACCGTCATCATAAGAAGCGTCGGTATTTGAGAAAGAAATTCTCATAAAGGCGAGTGAATCGACAGTCACAAGTGAATCAGGTAAAGTAATATCCAAGGTTACTTCGGCATTTGCGACTCCGGTAATCAACCATTCACCTGCCGAGCCTACAGTTGATTTGTCAACCGATTTATTGATTCCCGGGGTAACTGCCCCAAACTGTAAATTACTGTTTCCGATTACCGAAAGTGAAGTCACTACGGTTGCCAGAGCCTGAATTGTACCATATTCCTGAGCATCTGCTGTTGGTGAAACCACAGCAATACAGAGTAATAAACACAAAAATAGTTTTAAGATATTTTGAAACATATATTTCTCCTGCATTTCAAACTGTTCTTTTCGTTCTGAAACAAATAAAGTGCAAGAGCAATGCCACCGACAGAGACTCAGCCTATCACGTTGAACAACAAGTTCTTATCTTTTGCTTGTAAGAATTGAAATCATTAGAACACTATGGATTGTTTCATACAGTATAGGGTTTTTCCCTCATTGGATGTTTTGTAAACTTTTCAAAATGAAACAGTAAGGTTTTGCTCCCGCTTTCCGATACAATTAATAGAAAAAGGCTGTGCAAAAATTATACAGCTTGTGTTTTTAAACAAAGGAAGAATAAAATGTTCAAGCATATTGGATATGCTCTGACAACATTGATACTAACAGCGTCTCTATCGCAATCGGTTCAATCTCAGACTATGGTTTGGGAAACGAATTTTGGAGGGATGTACAACGAGATGGGAAACAGCTGTCAGGTTTTGCCTGATAGCTGTATTATGATTTTAGGCTCTACCTATTCTTATGGTTCCGGTCTTTCTGATATTTATTTGGTCAAAACCGATTATCTCGGCAATCCTCTATGGACAAAGCAATACGGCGGCGATTCGACCGATTTTGGCTATGACATGCAGCTTACATCCGATGGCGGGTTTATAATTGTCGGTACTACTACAATTAATAAAATTTCAAAAGATGTCTATTTAGTAAAAACAGATTCATCCGGTACAGTTGAATGGGAAAAGACATTTGGCGGTACAGGGAGTGAAGACGGGCAGACTGTCTGTCAGACATTAGACAAAGGTTACATCATCTGCGGAACAACAAACTCAATCGGTAATGGGTATACCGATATGTATTTAATTAAAACAGATTCATTGGGTAACCTTGAATGGGAAAAAGCATTTGGAGGCTCAGGTGGTGAGTCCGGTTTTGCGGCTCGTCAAACAGCAGATTCAGGATATATCATTATAGGTTCGACCGGTTCTTTTGGGGTAGGATACAGTTCAATATATGTTGTACGAACAAACAGCTTGGGCGATAGCTTGTGGACAAATACCTATGGCGGTAATAGAGCCGATTTTGGATATTCAGTAGAAGTTACAGCCGATGGCGGATTTATCTTTGTGGGAGCAACGGCATCGTTTGGAAATGGTGAGTCGGATGCATATTTAGTTAAAACTGACCCGTTGGGAAATTTTGAATGGGATTATACCTACGGCGGAGCAAATGACGACCGGGGATATTCGGTTAAAGAACTTACTTCAGGTAATTTTGTTTTAACCGGAAAAACCGAATCATTTTCAAGTAACATTGAAGCGTATCTCATTATGACAAATCCTATCGGGGTGCCGATGTGGTCATCAAACTTTGGTGGTTCTCAAACCGATGAAGCTCAGGCTATTGCATTTGATGCAAGCGAAGATATAATTGTTGTCGGAAAATCATTTTCATATTCATCGGGGGGGTCTGATATATATCTTTTGAAAGTGAAAGGTGACCAAACTACCGATATAAACGAATTGGTAGTATCTGACTATCTTCCCGATGGGTTTGAGTTGTTCCAGAATTATCCAAACCCGTTTAATATGTCTACTTCAATTGAATATTCGATTCCAGCTCGGGCTGATGTGTCGCTGACTATTTATAATATTTTAGGTCAGATTGTTTCATATTGGAATGAATCGTCACTTCCTGCCGGAACCTATCGCTATGAGTGGGATGGAACCAACGAGCAAGGTGCTGATATAGCATCGGGGGTTTATTTGTATAGATTAGAATATGGAAATTATGCACAAACGAAAAAAATGCTGCTTTTGAAATAATAGATTCTTTTTAAATTTACACACTGCTTGAAACTAAGGCGGGGTCATTGATGACTCCGCCTTTTTTTATGTTCATTCCAAATGGTCATAATCCATTAAAAAGAGCTTATATCAACAATTTTCATATAATTCCTAACCTAATACAAATTAAATCCGATAAGCATATTACCAATATATATGCAAAAGTTCAAAAATTAAGATATGGAGTTACATGTGAATTTTTTACTAAATTTAAAATTAAAGTATAAAATGATTTTGGTTGTAATTGTTCCAATTTTGGGAATTCTATTTTTTGGGTCAAATATTGTAAAGACTAACTGGCAAAATCTTAACGAAATGAGTAATGTTCAAACATTAACAGAATTTTCTGTTATATCAAGTAAGTTGGTACATGAACTGCAAAAAGAACGAGGAGCCTCTGCCGGATTTTTGGGTGCCAAAGGTAAATCATTTGGACAAACACTAATAAGCCAACGAAAAGAAACTGACAGTAAACTCAAAGATTTTAATAATTACATTAAGAATAATAATTTACAGGAATTAAGTAGTTCATTTAATTCACTCATAAATAATGCTAAAAATAAATTAATTCAAATTGATAAAATCCGCTCAGATGTAGATAACTTACAAGTATCTGTGAAAGACGAAGTAAAATATTATACAGATATTAATACAAATCTTTTAAAATCTATCGGTTCTCTTAGTACAGAAGCCAACGATGTGGAATTAAGCAAGCAGGCATCTGCCTATATAGCTTTATTAAAGGGAAAAGAAAGAGCGGGAATTGAAAGAGCTGTATTAAGCAATACTTTTGCAAACGATAATTTTAATCCGGGAATGTATAGAAAATTTATTTCATTAGTAGCACAGCAAAATACTTATTTTAATGAATTCTCAGAAAAAGCAACCTCTGAAGCATTATCTCGATTTAAAAAAATTGAGGATGGTAAAGCATCTCGGGAAGTAGAAAAAATGAGAAATACAGCCAACGAGTATGCCGCAAGCGGAGGGTTCAATACAGATGCTACTTTTTGGTTTGCCCAAAAGACAAAACAGATAAATGAATTTAAAGAACTTGAAGATTATCTTTCGGAACAAATTCTTATACTCTCCGGAGCTATCAAATCGAATGTTCAATTTGAACTGACATTTGCTTTAGTGTTATTTAGCCTCTCATTGATTTTATCTTTTTTCTTTAGTTTCTTCTTAATAAAATATATTTTAAAAGCAATAAAAGATTTGAATTATGCTGCGGAAAATATTTCAGTGGGTATTATAGATCAATCTGTTCCGTTAAAAACTACCGATGAATTAGGTCAGCTTTCGTATTCATTCAGAGAATTAATTCGCTACTTAAAAGAAATAGGGTTTGCGGCTGAGTCTATTGCAAATTTTGATTTAACTGCAAAAATTAGAAAAAGATCTGACAATGATATTTTAAGTCAAGCATTTGATAAAATGATGCAAAACTTATCTAAAATTATTAGTGATATTGCCAAAAATAGCAGCGAACTGGCTGCGGCAGCTACGGAAATTTCGACAACATCAAATCAAATTTCAAGCGGTTCACATGATAATTCTAATCAAGTAGTGCAAGTTGCTGCAGCAGTTGAGGAGATGACAGCAAATATATTGGAATCAAATAATAATGTTTCTGATGTTTTAAAGATGGCTGAAGATTCAGCGGCAACAGCCTCAAAGGGCGGGGAAGTTGTTAATAATACAGTATCCTGTATGGAAAGTATATCCAAGACAGTAAGCGAATCAGCATCTTCAATTAAAAAATTAGCTGAATCTGCCAATCAAATAGGTTCTATAATTTCAGTTATTGATGAAATTGCCGATCAAACAAATCTATTGGCATTAAACGCTGCCATCGAAGCAGCAAGAGCCGGCGAGCAAGGACGAGGGTTTGCCGTAGTTGCTGATGAAGTTCGAAACCTGGCAGATAGAACTACTAAAGCAACCGCTGAAATTTCTTCAATGATAAAAGGCATTCAGGTTGATACCAATAAAGCTGTTGATGCTATGGAAAGTGGAATTAAAGAAGTAGAGCATGGCTCAACATTGACCAACACAGCAAGTGTCTCTTTAAATGAAATTGTTGAAATGTCCTCAGGTGTTATGCAGATGGTTAACCAGCTGACAATTTCAAGCAGTGAACAAGCTACTACTGTTGAACAAATTTCAGAAAACATTGATAAAGTAGCAAAGGTAACAAAAGAAACAACTATCGGTTCTCAGCAATCAGCCGAAGCATCAGAATCTTTAAGTATACAAGCAGAAAACTTACAACTCGTTGTTTCAAAATTCAAATTTTGTGAAGGTAATGATTGTATTATTGAATCAGCAAAAAAAGACCATCAGTTTTATATGCAGAATTTAGATTCGGGAATTAAATCTAAAGAAATGGCGGCTATGTGGCGTCCGGTTGATCATAATAATTGTAGATTTGGAAAATGGTATTATTCTGACCAATCAAAGTTATATAAAAGTGATAAAAGCTTTCAAAATATTGCTTCTGTTCATGATGCGGTACACAAAAATGCCAATAAAGCAATTGAATTAGCATTGCAAGGTAATTTAAAAGAAGCATCAGCATACCGTGATATTAGTTATAAAAATTCACAAAAATTGACTGGTTTACTTGATAGTCTCAAAGAAACAATGAAAGAGTTAGCATAACTCAAAAGTTTATTTATATATAATTTGACAAAAGTTTTGTATTTAAAAAAAATAGGTATTCAGAACTTCTGATCTTGGATTATTTTCAGAATTTTTATTGTGAACGGTAGACACTCTCGTCTGCTGTTTCTGATGTAGTACTTTTGGCAATAATACATTTTTATAGCCGTCCTGAAAATGAAATAACACGCATACAAAAAGCCCGCCGGTTATGCAACGGGCTTTTTCACAAGGAAAAATGGGTCAAAAAAAAGTTATATCAGTTGTCAGTTCGCCTAGGCGAACTGACAACGCAAAAAGATTGTCGGGTATCTCGATTTTGAAATCTGGCGATTTTTTAATAACATCATCTAACAAAAAACATGAGATTGCCACGTCTCGACTGCTTATTGCAGTCTCAACTCGCAATTGACAGCAAAGGAAAATTATATTGTATAAAAAAAGTCAGAAGCACAGGGCTTCTGACCTACAATTTTCTATGCGGAGTCAACATGATAAATTTATAATACACTGGATTCCCAAGTTGGGAATGACATGTTGAGCATACTTCGACTAGCTGCTCAGCATAACTTACTTTTTTAAGAGCAGCCGGAGGTTGTTCCGCAGGTGTCACACTTGAGGCAGGTACCGTTGCGAACCATGGTAAACTGTCCGCATTCAGAACACATATCACCTTCGTATCCTTTTAGTCTTGCTTCTCGAATTTCTTCAAAGAGTTTTTGTCCTCTGTCATCTGCGATTTTTTTACCGGTCGCGGATGCAGTCCCAAGCATCGCCGCTGTTTTTGCAGTGTCTTGAGCCGCAATCTTAGGCTCCATCTGGTTACCATTTGTTATACCTCCTGTATCACTTTTATATGAAATTCCATTTTTATTCTTTTGTGTCGTAGAACTGTCAGGCTTCACAATCTTTTTTATTCTTGATATATGACTTGATTGTATATCGGTTTTCTTGCGAACACCGGTTTGTGCATTACCTGAAGAATTCTTCTGCTGTTCTTCTTCGACAAACTCCATAGTTTCATCAGCAGGTTTACCGATGGTGTCACCTGTTAAATCTTCATCTGAAATATGAGCAAGATCGTTTCGTCCGAGATAGGTAATAGCAAGTTCTCTGAAGATATAATCAATAATTGAGGTTGACATTTTTATAGATTTGTTTCCGGTTACCATTCCATTTGGTTCAAACCGACTAAATAAAAATGCTTCGACATATTCTTCAAGAGGAACACCGTGTTGCAACCCTAATGACACTGCAATAGCAAACGAGTTCATCATTGAACGGAAAGCAGCACCTTCACGATGCATATCTAAAAAGATTTCACCAAGGGTACCGTCAGAATAATCGCCGGTACGCAAATACAGTTTGTGTCCGCCTACAACAGCTTTTTGAGTATAGCCTGCTCTGCGATTCGGCATTTTACGACGTTTGGCAATATAGCGATAGATAACTTTTTGTGCCATTTTTTCAGAGACATTAGCTACAGTAAGCGGCTCATCGTCGTCATCAAACAAAGCAGCATTTAACGGCTGGCTGAGTTTGGAACCGTCACGATAGAGAGCAATCGCTTTTGTCATAGTTTCCCAAGACATGCGGTATGCTTTTTTTACATCGTCAATAGATGCTTCTGCAGGCATATTAATAGTTTTTGAAATAGCACCTGAAATAAACGGCTGTGAAGCAGCCATCATGCGTATATGAGATTCAAATTTAATAAAGCGAACCCCTTTTTTACCACACTTATTGGCACAGTCAAAAATAGGCAGGTCTTTTGTTTTTATATGAGAAGCTTCCTCAATTGTCATAGTACCGCAGACATACTCGTTGGCTGCCTCTATTTGTTCTTTGGTAAATCCCAATTCACCTAAAAGAGAAAAATTCCAACCATCATAAGTATCTTCTGTAAAGCCTAAGGTATCTTTTAAGAATTCTTCACCCAAGACAAACTTATTAAAAACAAAAGAAATATCAAAAGCATTTGGTATCTGTTCTTCAATTTTTTCTATCTCTTCGTCGCCGAACCCTTTTGCTTTTAGAGATTCATGGTTGATAAAAGGTGCCTGCTTGAAAGTTTTATGACCGGTGGCATAGAGAATTATTTCTTCAATCTCTTCATCGGTGTAACCCAATTTTTGTAGTGCTATTGGAACAGATTTATTAATAATTTTAAAATATCCGCCTCCGGCAAGTTTTTTGAATTTTACAAGTGAAAAATCAGGTTCAATACCGGTCGTGTCACAATCCATCAACAATCCGATTGTTCCGGTTGGGGCAATGACTGTTGACTGGGCATTGCGATAACCATACACATCACCTAATTCAACTACTTTATCCCAAATTTTTCGGACTCTTGAAACTAAATCTTCAGGAATATAATTTGGGTTGATTCCGGTTGGTTTGACAGTTAAATCTTCATATTCTGATTTATCGGCATTGTAGGCAGCTCGACGATGGTTACGCATTACTTTGAGCATAGCATCGCGATTTCTATAAAAAGCAGAAAATGCTCCCAGTTCTTTTGACATTTCAGCAGATGTAACATACGCCTCTCCTGTTAAAAGACCTGATAAAACACCGCACCATGCATAAGCCTCCGATGAATCATATGGTATTCCCATACGCATCAAAAGAGTTCCTAAATTGGCAAAACCTAAACCAAGAGTACGGTAGTCATACGATTTTTGAGCTATCGGTTTTGACGGGAACGACGCCATAAGCACAGAAATTTCTAATACAATTGTCCAAATACGAGTCGCATGTAGATAACCTTCAACATCAAAAGAACCGTCATCTTTTAAGAATTTGATTAAATTAATAGATGCTAAGTTACAGGCGGTATCATCCAAAAACATATATTCCGAACATGGGTTGGATGCGTTGATTCTTCCGTCTGTCGGACAGGTATGCCATTCATTGATAGTGGAATCAAACTGTACTCCCGGGTCAGCACATGACCATGCCGAGTAACAAATCTTTTCAAACATTTCAGATGCAGGAAGCTCTGCGGCAACTGAATTGTCGGTTCGGTTTTTAAGTTCCCAGTTTTCATTGTTATTCAGTTTTTCAAAAAATTCATTTGGTATTCTGACCGAATTATTTGAGTTTTGACCGGAGACTGTTAAATACGCTTCCGAATCCCAGTTCGTATCTAATTCAATAAAGTTTATATCCCCAATACCGTGACCAGCTAAGTCGAGTACTTTTTTGATATAGGTTTGGGGAACCATTAATTGTTTGGCTGTTCTTAATACTTCTTTTAATTTTTTATTACTTTCCGGATTGGTATCGTACACAGAGTTGCCATTATCACCTGAAATACGGGCAGCATTGAATATTTCATTGAGCTGCTGTTTTATAACTTTCGAGCCTGTAACCAATGCGGCAACTTTTTGTTCTTCAATAACTTTCCAATCAATAAATTCTAAAATATCAGGATGGTCTAAATCGAGACAAACCATTTTGGCTGCTCTTCTTGTAGTACCGCCTGATTTAATGGCGCCGGCTGCGCGATCTCCAATGCGCAAGAACGACATCAGCCCTGATGAATTGCCGCCGCCAGATAAAGGTTCTTTTGAACCTCTAATTTGTGAGAAGTTTGAGCCTGTGCCTGAACCGTATTTGAATAAACGGGCTTCACGCACCCAAAGATCCATGATTCCGCCGTCGTTGACTAAATCGTCAGCAACAGATTGAATAAAACAGGCATGCGGCTGAGGATGTTCGTAAGCGTTTTTTGCCTGTTGTAATGTATGCAGTTCAGGGTCGACAAAATAATGTCCTTGAGACTTACCGGAAATACCATAGGCATAATGCAGTCCGGTATTAAACCATTGTGGTGAGTTGGGAGCTGCAATTTGTGATGCGAGCATATAACAGAGTTCATCATAGAAAATCTGTGCATCATCTTCTGTCTCAAAATAGTTATGGTTTTCTCCCCAATGTTTCCAACAACCGGCTAAACGGTGAAAAACTTGCTTTGCATCTTTTTCTCCGCCGGTTTTTTGGTTTCCGTCATCATCAAGTATTGGTTTTCCTTTTTCGTCAAAAAGAGGAACTCCTGCTTTGCGAAAATATTTTTGTGCTAAAATATCAATTGCTACTTGTGACCAGTTTTCCGGCACTTCAATATTATCTTGCAAAAATACTGTTGAGCCATCTGTATTTTTAATCTCTGATTTTCTTTTAGCAAAATTTATTCTACTATATGGCGATTCACCTTCTCGAGTGAAAAAACGCTGTAATTTCAATATATACCTCCTGTTAAACGCATGTAAACTACACCATCCTGGTTGTCTTTTACAAATTCCATTGTTAATTCTAATATAATTATAACTGAGGGTACGAAAACTTTAGGCATCCCATCCTCTCTCAGTAGACACTATATATAGTGGTTCAATAATTGCAAACCACTAAAAATTGTGGTTTTTTTAAGTTTTTTTGTATTCTCTTGTAGGATAACAAGCTATGAAAATACGACTATATGACCTTTTCATTATTTGCTTTACTCAAATGAAGAACAATTTTTTTCACATTGCTAACACATTGTTTTACTTAGACATACGAAGTGTTAATTCTATATCACATTGTAGGGTTACATATAATACATTTTGTACACACATTATTCTTTTGGCTACCATAGACTTACCGAAGTAAGAACATACTACCAACAGGTTGTCCACAAAAAATGTTGATAAATGCTTTTAATTGTGAGAAAAATAACTTCTAAAATTTACATTATATACGGTAGAATTTAACTGTTGTGTTTCAAGTTGCCCTGAGCTGAGTCGAAAGGTCTTGGAACACATTTGGGACTTTATTAACAAGCCTCTTCTCGTTAGTTCACAATTTTTATAAATCAAAATCAGGAACTAACGAAACATTCAAAATTCACCTTGGCGTACCGACCTATGCATTGTAATTCTTATTAACGACTTCCGGATGCTTGAAAACAGTAATTTTTCTCTTGACAAAAAGCTAATAATATAGTATTTTTTTTACGCAATCGGAAAGTGTTACTCTTTCTGTGGATTACCTAATATCGTCCACCCAGGCAGACCGCAATCTGCTTGGGTTTTTTTATGCATTATTTCTCTCAAATTCTATACTTATATAATAATTTAGCTCATTGGATACCAACAGAATACGAGTAGTGTTTTTCTTTGAAAATTCTTCTGATATGTAATGTCAAAACCACAGGGGTTTTGACCTACTGCTTGACAACAGCTTGACACTTTCCTATTCTGCATGTACCTTGACAAACGATGAATACGCCAAACAAATTGACCATATTACGCATTATTATTGCACCGATTTTCATTTACTTTTTTGTAATTGAAGACTTCTATATGCGTCTTATCGCTATGTTTTTGTTTATAATTGCAGCATTAACAGATATGGCAGACGGTTATTATGCACGCAAATACGGCATAATAACCGGATTTGGCAAATTTATGGATCCTTTGGCTGATAAAATCTTAGTCTCGGCGGCATTGATTTCATTTATATCACTTGGCTATGTGACCGCCTTGCCGGTGTTTTTAATAATCGGGAGGGAGTTTTCTATTACCGGTTTGCGTTTATTGGCTGCCTATCGAGGAGTGGTTATCTCGCCTACGTGGTGGGCAAAAACAAAAACTTTTTTACAGCTTACTCTTGTTGGGGTGATGCTGACATATATCACTCTTATGGATGGGTTAGCTTATTACAACTCACCACTTTTTGAAACTTTACAATTTGATTATCGTTTTTATTTTAATATAGCGATGTGGCTAACAGCCGTAATCACTGTCTGGACAGGTATTGATTATTCGATAAAATATTTTTATATGCTTAAAACGGTGCTAAAATAATGAAAAAATTTCTTGCTCTTTTTACCGCAACCGGAATGTACTCAGGGTACCTCCGACCATTTTCAGGGACATGGGGTACTATTCCTGCATGGCTGATAGGCTACTATCTTATACAGGGTGATACTACTCTCATGATTGCTGTAACAATTATTGCGTTTATATTATCTGTTTGGTCGGCAGGTGAAGCAGAAAAATATTTTGGACACGACGGCAAGTCTATTGTCATGGATGAATGGGCAGGCATGTTTGTTACTTTTCTCTTTTTGCCGTTTTCGCTGCTGTCTTATGGTATAGCTTTTTTTGCATTTCGTCTGTTTGATGTTGTCAAAATAGCTCCGGCGGCACAATTTGAAAATCTTCCCGGCGGCTGGGGGGTTACAATGGATGATATTGCCGCAGGAGTGTATGCTAATATTTTTACACAAGCAGATCGGAAGAGCACACGTCTGAACTCCAGTCACACTGATATATCTCGTATGCCGTCTTCTGCTTGAAAAAAAAAAAAAAAAGGAAAAAAAAAAAAAAAAAAGTAGAAGAAAAGAAAGAAGAAAAAAGAACTGCATAGTCGACGCCAACACTGCAGTTCGTACTCAGAGCACCGCACCAATGCCAGTGAGCTGACAGCCGAGATTCAGTCCAGACACAATCCGCAGACTAGCAGTGCGCTCTCTAAGTACGATGCAGCA
>CALCCW010000363.1:0-4850 GCA_937900185.1 uncultured candidate division Zixibacteria bacterium
TTACTTACATAATATTTTCGTATAAAATCTGGGGCAGTTTACAATACAGTGAAATTTTAATCACAATGGTCATTCTTTTTGCTTTTTTAATGGTCTCACAAGTCAAATATGACGCTTTTCCTGATAAATTTGAAACTCCGCAAGCAAAGAGGAAATTAGGTCTATTGGTTATTGCAGCAATAATTATTATAATAAAACCAAGACTTTTATTGTTTCCGTTTTTTGCTTTATATATATTATATGGTATGGTTCAACAAGTGTATGATTTGTTGTATACAGGAGTTGGCAAAGTTACCGGTAAAGAGCCTGAAAGAAGAAAGACTGATAGAAGGATAGATGATGAGTAATAAAAAAACAGTATATGTTCGTCTCAAAGATGGTGTCTTAGACCCGCAGGGTGTGACTATCAATAAATCATTAAAACAGATGGGTTATGACGATTTTATCTCTGTTCGTTTCGGAAAGTTCTTTGAACTCGAAATTAAAGATGATGCGACTGATATTGACCGCAAAGTAAATGAAGTTTGTGAAAAATTACTTAGCAATCCGGTGATCGAAAACTTTACGGTGGAGAAAAACTAATGAAGTTTGGTGTTGTAACGTTCCCCGGTTCTAATTGTGATTATGATGCCTATGCCGCTGTTCGCCATGTAGTCGGCGAGGATGTTGAATTTCTTTGGCATAAATCAAATGATTTAATGAACTCCGACGTTATTATTTTGCCGGGTGGTTTTACCTATGGTGATTATTTACGTTCCGGGGCTATTGCTAAATTTTCTCCTATTATGGAGTCTATTATTAAATTTGCTAATAGTGGTGGTAAAGTAATTGGTATCTGTAACGGTTTTCAAGTATTAACAGAGTCAGGGCTTTTACCGGGTGCATTAATTCGTAATAGTCATCTGCGGTTTAGTTGTAAATATATTTATTTACAGGTAGAAAATAATGAAACAGTGTTTACATCTGCTTGTAAAAAAGGAGATGTTTTAAAAATCCCTATTGCTCATGGCGAAGGGAATTATTATAACTTTGACGGTGATATTAAAACACTTGAAAATAATAATCAGATAGTTTTCAGGTACTGTGATGAAAATGGTATTATCAACGATCAAAGTAATCCAAATGGTTCTATACATAATATTGCAGGAATTATGAACAAAGAAGGCAATGTTCTCGGTATGATGCCTCATCCTGAGAGAGCTGTTGAGAAACTTCTTGGGTCTACTGATGGTCTTAAATTGTTTGAATCACTGCAAATGGAGTTTTCCAAAAATATCGATAGGCGGGTAGTTTGAAAAGAAGAGAAACTACATTTATTATTGTTGCTTTAATACTTGGAGCAGTCTTAGGTGGATTGGTTGGCGATATCGCCGGTACGTTTTTACCTGATGGTGCTGCTAAAACAGTTTTTACCAAGTCTATTCCTATTGGATTTGATACGGTAAAAGTTGATTTATATACAATTGCGTTTACTATCGGCTTAAAATTAAAAATAAATTTTATGTCGATGCTTGTAGTTATATTAGTTATTATCTATTTTAGATGGTGGTATTTATAATAGTTAGCTCACCTCAGGAGGTGTAAAATGTTTGGCATGGGTCCTTTAGAAATGATCCTCATATTTTTAGCTATTCTTTTGCTTTTTGGAGCAAAAAGACTTCCCGAAATCGCAAAAGGATTAGGGAAAGGTATTTCAGAGTTTAAAACAGCTATGAAAGATACAACAAATGAACTGAAAGGTTCTATTGATGACTCTGATAAAAATGACAATAGCAATAATAAAGACAACAATAAAGACAACAACCAAAACAAATAAGTTAGATTAATTTATGAACGATAATTTTCATAAAGGTAATAAGTTTTCACTTGTAGATGCTGAGAAAATCAATAATGTTCTGCAAGCTGAAAAATTTTCAGAAGAATCTGACCGTTTTCGCTTGAAGGTTGTAAATGATGAGGACAAACGTTCTTTATCTCTTGAAATTTTCCCGGAAGTTTCGTTAGGAAAAGAAAGAGGAATGCTTATTGTCGTCTATACCGGAAACTCTCATCTGCAGCTTCATAATTGTACCGGCTATGTTATTTCTGAAGAGTTAGGTGAAATTACTTTTGTTTCTGAATCTGACGGACGCTTATCAGGTATTGTAGTTGAACAGGGAGCCTCCTGTTCTTTATATGCTGCCTTAGACCGAGATTTAATTTCATCTGACTTTACTCAGTTAGGTGTTGAGGTTATGCTTTCGGGAGTAGCTTTATCTTTAGCTGAAGATATTCTAACTCAAAACCCGGATACAGAAGAATAAAATTTTTCTATATGCAAAATAAAAGCCGTTGATGTATGACACATCAACGGCTTTTCTCTTAATGGATAATAATAATTTATTTTATATTGAAAGATTCTACGAAATCAGATAAATCGTTTTTCAAATCACTTGCCTTTTGATACCGTTCATCAGGGTTTTTCTGTAATGTTCGACTTACAATATGGTCAAACAAAAGTGGTATCTGCGGGTTTAAGTTTGAAGGTTTTTCAGGATCGTGATTCATAACCGAGTAAATAAGTGATGTAATATTTTCGCCTTTAAACGGACGTCTTCCAAGAAGCAGTTCATAAATAACAACACCTAACGAGAACAAATCTGCTCGACTGTCAACTTTTTGACCTCTGAGCTGTTCCGGGGAAATATAGTTTGGTGTACCCATCGCTATACCTGTTTTTGTCATGGAATTTGAATCTACACGAGCAATACCGTAATCCATTAACTTTACATCATACGTTGATGTTATCATAATATTGGCTGGTTTTATATCGCGGTGAACAATACCTTTGTTGTGAGCATATTCCAAAGCATCGCATATTTGTGAAATGATTTTTGAAATAATCTTATAATTTAATTTTGTTTTCTTTTTAATTAATTCTTCTAATGTTCTGCCTTCAAGATATTCCATTGCGATATATTGTAATTGATCTTCTGATCCAACATCATAGATTGTAACAATATTGGGGTGAGATAATTTACCGGCTGCCTGTGCTTCCCGGAACAACCTCTCTTTTAATTCTTCCATCTCTTCAATGTCATTCACAAAATCTAAACGGATTGTTTTTAGGGCTACCGGACGGTTAATTGCTGGATCAACACCTTTATACACATGACCCATGGCACCTTTACCTAGAGTTCCTAAGATTTCATACCGACCTAGTTTTTTTAATTCACACGGTTGCAATTCTGTTTTTTGAGAACCGGATTGATCTAAATTGATATCGCCAAATTTTTCAATTTCGTTTTGGTCAGATTCAGAGAATGAATCACCGCCAATAATTTCCGGTTCAGAATTGGAAATGTTTGAATTAAATGCTGAGGTTTTCTCTTCTGATGAGTCTAAATCAATTGACTGATGGTCTGTTTCTGAAATATCTCCAATCACAGCAGTTTTTTGATTCTCGGGATCGTTTGGATTATTTTGAATCTTTCGTACCGGAACCGGTTCTTCGGCAACTGCGGATTTAGTAGGTTTGGCAGATATTGCTTTTGGCATTTTTGATTTGAGAGGACTGCTGTGTTTTGCTTCTCCTGTGAGGAGTTCTGAGTCGACAAATGGAGCAGCTATCATAAAGAGTATCAATTCTAAAGCGATATATATTGTCTTTGGAAGAATCAAAAATGAAGTAAATAAGAAATAGTTTACATTCAAAAGAATTATCAAACCTCCGCCTAAAATAATAAGTCTGAACATTGCAGATACTTGAGGCATTACAAAAGCACAAAGTCCGCCTATTGCAAATAATAGTAAAAGGTTTAAAAGTGTATAGTCTGTTTTACTGTTGATAATATTATTATCAAGAATATCTTGTATGATAGATGCTCTAATAAAACTTTTTGATGTTTGATTATTTACGACGGTTTTATAATATTGGTTTGTTTCGGGGTCATCGACAGTTACTAATATCAACTTATTCTTTAATGTATTAATATCAATTTCTTCATTTAATATTTTTACTGCGGATACTTTTCTGAAATTATTTGTTTTTGGAAAACTAACATATAGCTCCGATTCGGTATTTATAGGAAAAGTATGTTTACCGTCTATTGTAATTTTGTTCCCTTCAGTAACTTTTACCTGATCCATTGTTTTGCCCAAATATGCCGATGCCGCCGATAGAGCTATCGAGGGATAATAATAACCTTCAAAATTCATCACTGTTGCATGATGTCTTAGTACTCTATCCTCATCAGGCATTGTATAGTCAAATCCAAGTTTTGGCTTGCTGTGTAAAATTTTCGGCGAGGGGAGGAATACTTTTCTAACCAAAAGTGAAGAGTTCTCATCCATAATGCCAAGTGGATTATCAATACTGACAGAATTTTCAAATAAGTATTTTGGATTATTTGTTCTGTTGTCACGGTAAGTTGTAAGTGCAATATCATAAGGTACAATTACATTGTCTATCCAACTCATTTGACCGGCTAATATATCTGTATAACCTGCTGAATCTTGGTAGTTATCTTCACCTAAGATAAAATCTAAAGCAATAACTTTTGGTTGTCCCTGTGCCGTTGCTGCTAAAAGGTCGGCAATTTTATCTTGGTTCCAGGGCCAACTTCCATATTTATCCATGGAAGCACCGTCAATTGTCACAAGAACAATTTCAGAACTTACTTCTTCAGTTGCGGTGAACTTATTTAAAAAGTCATTCATGGATTGCTGTAGATTATCAAGTAGATCGGAAGAGCACACGTCTGAACTCCAGTCACACTGATATATCTCGTATGCCGTCTTCTGCTTGAAAAAAAAAAAACAATATACAATCTACTCTACTATTTCTTGTATCTTGTTGTCTATTCACTTAT
>CALCCW010000364.1:0-4503 GCA_937900185.1 uncultured candidate division Zixibacteria bacterium
GTGTGGAAAGGAAGGAGATAGGGATGTAGTGAGAGAGGCAAAATGATGATAACATGTTGGAGAAGACAGTCGTTGTTGTTTAAGGTGTTATTCTTACTTTTTTTTTTTAATGATACGGCGACCACCGAGATCTACACTCTTTCCCTACACGACGCTCTTCCGATCTCCAACTGATTTTCCATATGGATGGAAATTACTCAGTGCTTGATATCCGGTTCCATCTATATTGATAGAACAAACTTCATCAATCTGAGGTCTTCCCCACAAAATCGTATTCTCATCAACAAATCGGGGAGAACTCTGTCCCCAATAATCACCAAAACTGGTCACTTGAGTAACATTTGTAAAATCAGATTCCATTACAAACAATTCATGCCTACCAGTTGTTGAATAAGCATCTGAAGAAAAAATAATTTTTGATAAATCATCTGACCAATGCATCAATTGTGCATCACCAGGATGCTCATAGCCTATTTGTGCATTAGAACCATCACCGTCCATTACATAGATAGTATTATCGGCTGAACCAAGCGGTGCTCTAGTGAACAAAATTTTTGAAGGTGATTGTCCTAAAGTGGATGATACTATAATAATCATCACTCCTAATGTCATTAAAACAGCTTTAAAAATTGATTTCATTACTCCTCCTATGAAGTAAGTTTGTTAAATTACCGTGCGATACCGTCCGGATATCAGCACATTCTTAGTTTATCACGTTTAATTACTGCAAGCAGCATGCCAACGAGGAGTTGTTTGTATTTTTCCCGTAAGAGGTTATATTACAATGTGATACAAATAATGAACAGTACTGCGTTTTGGGTCTATCATGTAGAAATTACACGAGAAGTGTTAAGATTTGTATGTCAAATTATCATACCTGAATCTGATAATTCTTTATAAATCTTCTTAAATTTGCAGGGTCAATTTGAAGTATTCTTGCGGCAGCGTTGATATTATTTTTTGTTTCATAAAGTGTGCTGACGATTAAATTTTTACGAAATTCTACAGTTTTATCTGCTAAACTATTACTTGATGTAGGTAATAATTCTTTATTGTCTAAATATTTTTTCACGTCAGTATCAATAATAATATCCGATTCCACCATAACCAATAAAGATTCCACCGTATCCAAAAGTTGTCTCACATTCCCCGGCCAATCATACTGCATAAAAATTTCGATAGCAGACTTGTCAAAATATTTTGGCATTTGTTCTTTTTCAATTGTTAATCTATCTACATACTTAGAAACAAGCAATGGTATATCTTCTTTGCGTTCTCTTAAAGGAGGCATTTGAATAATTCCACCTTTCAAACGATAATATAAATCTTCTCTAAACTTTTTTTGTTCAACCAATTGCACCAGATCATGATGAGTCGCACAAACAAGTCTCACATCAGTTTTTTTTAGTTCAGGAATTTTACCAATTACTTGATATTCACCACTTTGTAAAACTCTCAATATTTTTGCCTGAGTTGTTATGTCTAAATCACCTATTTCATCAAGAAATACTGTTCCACCATCAGCATATTCAAATAATCCGATTCGTTCTTCCACCGCACCGGTGAATGCACCTTTACTGTGTCCAAATAACTCTGATTCGACTAAGTCAGGTGATTTATGATTACAGTTAAAAATCACGATACGTTTTTGATTCCGATTACTATTATTATGTATAGCTTGAGCAACAAGTTCTTTCCCGGTACCGGTTTCTCCTAAAATCATAACTTTTAAATCCGATCGCGACACCTTATGAATAAGTTTATAGATTTCTTTCATTTTTTTTGAATTTCCAATCATCGCATATTGATTAGAAATTAAATTTAATGACATTGCTGTTGTGTTTTCAAGATTATACATTTTCACGGCATTCTTTACTGCACGTTGTAATTTACTAACCGAACTCCCTTTTTGAATAAAATCAAACGGTTCCTCTTTTTTACTTATATCATCTTCAGAATACTCACCCGCAAAGCCGGTATGAAAAATAACAGCTTGTTTGGGTCTTATAGTACGTATTTTACGAGCTGTTGCAATTCCGTCCATTTCTGACATTTTAATATCCATAATAACAACAGCAATATGACTTTTCTCTGTAACTATTTGAATAGCTTCCTTACCAGAAGAAGCTGAAAGCACATTATAATCATCTTCAAACAATAACAATAATCCTTCAATTACATGAATATCATCATCAACAATTAAAACCTTATTACATTCATAATTGCCCATCATAAGGCTCCTTCATGTCAAATAATCTAAAATAAATTGTAAAAGTACTGCCTTGATTAGATTCACTTTCTACAGTAATCCGGCTATCATATAGTTCTAATATTTTCTTTACAGTTGCCAATCCTAGCCCCGAACCGGAACTTGGCTTTGTTGAATAAAATACATCAAAAAGTTTATTCATATTATGTGATTCAATCCCTACGCCATTGTCAGTAATGCACACAATAATTTTATTTTCGTTTTGTTTGGTTTGTATATTTATTTGAGGAGCGTCAATATTTTCTAAGGCATCAACTGCATTGAGTATAAGATTATTAATAACGATATAAAACTGCTCGTTATTCCCATATACGTAATCACATTCTGATTCTTCAAAAACGACTTTTATATTCTTACTATCAAATATTAATGAGTTATCCTTCAGTACCTTAGCTACTAATACATTTATATCTACCTGTTCAATATTTTTTTCAGATTCCAAGCCGGTATATTGAGATATTAGTTTTGTAAGACTTATAGCTCTTGCTACAGAATCATCAGCAAACTTGCCAATTCTTCTGATCCAATTTTCATCAGTGAGTTTGTCCTGAGAAATCTGATTTAATTTACTGAGTGCCGACCTTGCCGGAAACAAACTATTCCTTATTTCATGAGCAAATCCACCGGCTATATTTTTTGCCTGCTGAAATTTTTCCTGAGAGATAATTGTTGCCTGAGCTTTTTTTAGAGCCTTGTGGATATCTTCAAGTTCTTTTTTCTGAGTCGATATGAGTATGAGATTTTTCCTGTTTTTGTTTCTATAAAAATTCACCATAACCAACCCAACAAGTAATCCAGATAAAACCATAAGAAGATACATCTGATGGCGATGATAAAATACTGACAACAGTTCTAAAAATCTCTTCTTTTTGATATACCTAATAGAAATTGTATCCGCATCAGAAATTGCAAATGCTGTTAAATTCCCCAAGGTATCATATTCAACAGGAGCAAAATAACTGGTATTAAATGGGAATTGTAATATTTTTGTTAAATCAGAATCATAAAATCCATCAGAAAAAACATACACAGAATCAGATTCATGTTTGATTTTTATTCTACCAAAATACTCTAATGATTTTACTGAATCACCAACAAATTTCAAGTTCAAATCAGGGTCATATATTTCTATCTTCTTTGAATTATTGCGTACAAACAAATATAGCAGATTATTCTTTCCATACCTCATCATCCACAAATAAACTTTTGTAGAGCTTATTGGCATTTGCTTTAAAATATCTCCTTTATCATTTATTTTCGTGATATAATACGTTTTGGAGATATTATCAGAATCAAATTGATTCGGTTCGATAAAATTTTCAAAATGTTTAATGAAAAAAGTAGAGTCATTTTCGTTAAAAATCAGTTGAGATCCTTCATAAGAATAGCGTCCAACAATTTTATTATAAATAATTTCACCTTTACTATTCACAATTGAAAGATAACTCTTCCAATCTTCATAATTTTCGTCTGACATCCCGTTAGCAGGATTTCCGGTTGCAAAAATTATTTTTGAATCGACCGAATCTTTACACACAATAAAATGATTAGGAATAAAACTACTTGAAACTTCAAGTTTCCATTCTAATTCTAATTGATTAAAACTAATTTGCCATAACCTTCTGAGATGTTTTTGATTCCCCATGTAAAGAAGAATCTCTCTCTCTCCATCATAATTATAATCTTCAACATTTAATACAAAAGCATGTGGTTTTAAAGAAGAAAGAGAGTTATTTTTTTTCTCATATAATAAAACATATTTAGTCTCATCTGTATTCATATTTTGTTTATAGGCAAAGATAGAATCAGAGTTGTGACAAACTCCCACAATATATACACTACTATCTTTCTCATCTATTAAATACTGACATGCTGTAATTGTATATCTTATCGGGTCATCATCACCTGTTTTTTGTTTAGGGAAAGTTCTCGGAACAAAGCGAGAACTGGCATCACTATTTTTTGATGCATTATCGGCAAATATTATTTCTCCTTCGTGTATATTTTGAATACCCGTAGAAACAACCATCATTCTATTATCAATAGGATACGTATTATTAGGATTTGTAGGTAAATTCCTAAATGTAGAGATCGGAAGAGCACACGTCTGAACTCCAGTCACACTGATATATCTCGTATGCCGTCTTCTGCTTGAAAAAAAAAAAACATAAATAAGGATATCCCACCGTGCCAGTCCAGGCGCTGGCTCTTATTCCTTTTGCCTATCTGTATTT
>CALCCW010000365.1:0-23684 GCA_937900185.1 uncultured candidate division Zixibacteria bacterium
AGAACTTCCGCCTAATAGAAGCAACATAATAAAAATTGTAATTCTATATTTTTTCATTAGAGAATTTCTCCAATATTAAGATTTTCTTCAAGATATTTATACTCTTCCTCTGAAATATCATCAAGCATATTCAGATCATTGTCCAGTCCAAATTCAGAGGTATAGTCATCGACAAATTCGGAAAAATCAACTTCAGTAAGAAATTTGGTGTCCTCATCGTTTAATGAGAAAGATAAATATTCGCTATTTGTATTCACGGCTGTTTGAGTTGATGTATCAAATTGTAATAAAACTTTTGTTAAGAGTCCAACGCCTAAAACTAAAAAGAGTGCAGCTGCCATAGGAACATACGATTTCCATCTGCTTTTGACATCAACAACTTTGGATAGTTCCAGTTGATCAATTTTATCATTAACTGCTTCGACTCTTTTGGCAACAATTTCATCAGATTCAAAAAAGAGCTCATCGGAACCGATAGTTGTAGAAACAGCATGTAAATTGTCAAAAATATCTTTGCAGGAATCACAGGTATTGATATGTTTCAGCAGTTCACTTGAGAATGAATTTATACCAAACGATTCAAATAGTTCTTGTTCATATTTTTTACAATTCATACTGTCCACCTTTGTTTTGTGGCAAGATTGCGAAGTTTTTTCACCGCTTCGCGATAAAGTGTTTTAACCGTTCCCAATGCTTTTCCGGTTGTGTCGGCGATTTCTGCAAAAGACAAACCTTTATAAAACCTAAATTCAAAAACAGCCCGTTGCTCTTTTGGCAATGTATTTAAAAACGAAAGAACTTTATCTTGCAGTTCCTTTTGATATAAATCACGTTCGGGACTGCTGGTAGATGCTTGGCTGTCGAAATCAAAATCTTTGATATGCCGTTCTTCTTTTTTTATGGCGTTTAAAGATTTATTGTAAGCTATTCGGTAGAGCCAGCTCTCAAACTTTGCATCAAAATTAAAGGTATGTAAATTCTGCCAAGCAGCAACAAAAGAGTCTTGGGCTATATCAACAGCTAAGTCTCTATCAGAAGTCATTTTATATGTCAGAGCTGTTATTTTATTCATAAGTATTCTCACTATTTCAGAAAAAGCTTGTCTATCGCCTTTCTGTGCTTTTTTTACGAAGTCATCAACTGATATGCGGCTTTCAATTTTCATCATATTCTGTTCGTTTATAAGACAAGAGAATCAATCAAAAAGATTAATAATAATGAATCATACATAAAAAAAGCCGGATATTACTCCGGCTCAATAACTTAATATATTATTAGTCGCGTCTGCTTCTTTCTAAAACCTTAGAATAACCGGCAAAATCCGATAAAACCTTACCTGAACCTCGAACGACACATGTAAGCGGGTCTTCGGCAACATTGACCGGAAGATTTGTTTCTTGTCTCAGGCGTTTATCTAATCCACGAAGTAAAGCACCGCCACCTGTCAAAATAATACCCCGCTCCAAAATATCAGATGCTAATTCCGGGGGAGTTTGTTCAAGTGCCTGTCTGACAGCTTCCACAATTGTATCTACTGTTTCAGAAATAGCTTCTCTAACTTGCACCGATGAGAGATTAAGATTTTTAGGAACCCCGGCAACAAGGTCACGACCTTTGATTTCCATAGAAATTTCTTTGTCCAAAGGAAAAGCTGAACCAATTTGAATTTTAATTTCTTCGGCGGTTAATTCACCAATAAGCAGGTTGTAATTTTTTTTGAGATACATAATGATAGCATCATTGAATTCATCTCCGGCAATACGCACCGACGTATCATTGATAATTCCATTTAATGCAATAACGGCAATTTCAGAAGTTCCCCCACCAATGTCAATAACCATAGAACCGGAAGGCTGGTCAACGGGCAGTCCTACCCCAATAGCGGCAGCCATAGGTTCTTGGATAAGATACACTTCTCTCGCTCCGGCATTTTCTGCCGAGTCTCGCACAGCTCTTTTTTCAACTTCGGTAATACCCGACGGCACCGAGATAACAACCCGTGGTTTCATTAGAAATTTATGTTTAACGACCCGTCGGATAAAATCCGCAATGAGTCTTTCGCAAATATCAAAATCAGCAATAACGCCATCTTTAAGCGGTCTGATAGCGGCAATATTTCCGGGTGTTCGCCCCATCATTTCTTTTGCGGCTGAACCGATAGCAAGGACTTTACCGGTAGATTTTTCAATAGCCACGACAGAAGGTTCATTTAAAACTATTCCCTGTCCCTTGACATACACTAAGGTATTTGCGGTCCCTAAATCTATCCCAATATCATTTGATAATGAATCAAAAATTCCCAAGTCAAATCCCTTTAACTAAAAAGCATTTTATTAAAACTATATCTATACTATTCATAGATATACGCCATTGAGTAAGTTTACTGATTTAAATAGGAAAGAGCAAATAAAAAAAAAGAGAAAATTAAATTGTCAAATTTCTGCAATAAAAAAAGCCCGCACTAAGCGAGCTTTTTATATATCTAAAGCATAAATAATTATTGAGCGTCGACAACAGCAATTGAAGCCATATCGACAATTTCACTCACTGTCAAAGTAGGATGCAGCACATGTACCGGTTTGGATAATCCCATAAGAATCGGTCCAACCGCTTCCAATCCACCCATACGCTGAGCCAGTTTATAAGCGATATTTCCTGAGTTTAGGTCAGGGAAAATCATAATATTGGCATCTTCTTTCAGTTCTGAAAATGGGTATCTTCGTTGACGATACTCAGGCATTAAAGCAGTATCCGCCTGCATTTCACCTTCAATATTGAGTTCAGGGGCTTTTTGTTTTACAATTGCTGTTGCTTTGGCGACTTTTTTTGATTGAGCATATACAGCCGAACCAAAATTTGAAAATGAGAGCATAGCAATTCTCGGTTCAATATTAAACCGCTTCGCAACTTTGGCAGACTCAATTGCAATTTCTGCCAATTCTTCCGCAGTAGGATCAATATTCACTGTTGTATCAGCAAACATATACATCTTATCTTTCTGAATCATGGCAAACATTCCCGATACGCGAGAAACTCCTTTTGCAAGATCGATAATCTCAAGTGCCGGACGAATTGTGGCAGGATAATCAGATCTTACCCCGGAAAGAACAGTATCACATGCACCGGTATCAAGCATCATTAGACCAAAATAGGTTCTGTCTCTCATCAACCAAGTTGCTTTTTCTAAAGAGACACCTTTACGACTCCTCTTGTCATAATATCTTTGAGCAAAGTCTTGACGGCTTGAGGATTCAATCGGATCTATTATTTCTATTCCTGTTAAATCTATTTCATGCTCTATTGCAATATTATTGATAATATCAGGTTTACCCAAAACAATAGCTTTACCTATACCTTCGGAATTAACCGTATGAGCTGCTCGTAAAATTCGTTTTGAATCGCCTTCCGGGAAGACAATTTTTTTCGGATTCCGTTTTGCTTTATCAGTCATTACTCTCATGACAGATCGACCATTACCAATACGAGAAGCAAGTTCTTCTTTATATGCCTCTATATCAATAATATTTTTTGCAACTCCCGAGTCGATAGCAGCTTTAGCCACAGCAGCAGCTTCCCATACCAAGATTCTCGGATCAAACGGTTTTGGTATCAAATATTCTCTACCAAATTTAAAATATTCTACTCCGTAAGCTTGAGCTACTTCCGGCGGGACATCCTCTTTTGCCAATGAAGCAAGTGCTTTCACCGCAGCAATTTTCATTTCTTCATTTATCGCAGTCGCATGTACATCTAATGCTCCGCGGAAAATAAAAGGAAACCCCAGCACGTTGTTCACTTGGTTTGGATAATCCGAACGACCGGTTGCCATAATAACATCTTTGCGGGCAGCAACAGCATCAGAATATGTAATTTCCGGGTCAGGATTTGCCATTGCAAAAATAATAGGGTCTTTTGCCATCGACTTTACCATTTTCTGAGTAACTAAATCTTTTGCAGAAACTCCGACAAAAACATCTGCATCAACCATTGCTTCTTCTAAAGTATGAATATCTGTTTTGCGGACAAATTGCTGTTTGTATTTATTAAAAGTATCTCCGCGACCTTCATACATAACACCTTTTGAGTCAACCATCAGTACATTGTCAGGTGAGACACCTAAAGAAAGAGCCAATTTGGCACAGGCAATACCTGCCGCACCGGCACCGGCATACACAACTTTAATTTTAGATATGTCTTTTTTCACAATTTCTAAGGCGTTGACTAATGCTGCGGCAGAGATAATAGCAGTACCATGCTGGTCATCATGAAATACCGGAATGTTCATAGTCTTTTTTAATTCTTCTTCAATATAAAAACATTCAGGTCCTTTGATATCTTCTAAATTAATACCACCAAAGGTCGGTTCCAGCAATTGACATGCTTTGATAATTTCATCTGAATCTTGAGTATTGAGTTCAATATCAAATACATCAATATCAGCAAACCGCTTGAAAAGAACTCCTTTACCCTCCATAACCGGCTTACCAGCAGCAGCCCCAATATTTCCTAAACCTAAAACTGCAGTACCGTTTGACACAACTGCCACAAGGTTTCCTTTGGCAGTATATTTATATACATCTTCGGGATTGTTATAAATCTCCATACACGGGTCAGCAACTCCCGGTGTATATGCTAATGATAAATCTGTTTGGGTTGAACATGGTTTTGTTGGGGTAACTTCTATTTTTCCACGCCGTCCCCTACTGTGGTAATCTAATGCCTGTTGTTTGGTTATCATTTGGTAATAACTCCTACAGTGTATTTCAAATACAAAAGATCAATATGCCGAGGATTTCTCGGCTGACCATCATTGTTATTTTTTTCACAAAGATTATATATCATATATTTACTATTAGTCAAGCTGTTTTCAAAGACAATCTATCAATTTTTATATACAAAAACCAACCAAAATTGTATCCATTTAAAAAAAATGGAGTCCATGTTTGGACTCCATTAATAAGATTTTCTAAGTGTATATTAATACTGACGGCTTGATGTCCGTAATGATTGGATGTTATTGACAATTTCAGAATTTTTTATCAAATTTTCATACCAGTTATTAAATAATTCTTTTTGTTTATTTACAAGGATAACATTTGTCAATGAGTCTTTTTGGGTTGTAAATTGATTTAAATCTACGGTAGTTTTCTTAAGTAATTTAAAGATAATTGTTCCCTGGTTGTAATCAATCGGACCTGACATATCACCTATATTTTCTAAAGCAAAGGCAGCCCCTTGAGCTTTCGGAGAATTGGAAAGACCTTTCACATATCCGCCTCGAGCAAATTCCTTTGTTTCTTCATATTTAATATTATGTTTTTTGGCAGCTTTCTTAAATGAAACACCATTTTGAATATCAGCCCAAATCGCAGTTGCGGTATCAGAACACAATGATTGAATTTTTTCTTTACGAACATCTAGTTTTACTTTTCTTTCACAAACATCATACGGAGCCTGTCCGGCAGGTAATTTTTCAATCAACTGAATCACAAACTGCTTAGTAGAATTCTCTAAAACCTGAGATATTGCATCTACTTCATTTTCAAACGCAAAATCAGACGCGGACTTATCTCTACCCAAAAATTGGATATTGGCACCACGTTCAAAAGGTACAGTTTTATTTGGAGTTAAATTATTTTTGGCGGCAGCTTCCTCAAAACCAAGATCTAAAGCATCAGTACGGAATTTACTTAATTTTCTGTTTGCTATATCTAATGTTTCTTGAGATGGAACTACTTTGATAAGAATATGAGATGCTTTTACTTTTTTAACAGTTTTTCCACCTTCTGTTTCATCTTTGAACCCAAAGTTTTTAATAATATGCCATCCAAATTGAGTTTTAACTGGTGGGGAGATATCTCCCTTTTTCATAGAAAACACCATTTTGTCAAATTCAGGAACCATTTGTCCTTTTGGGAACCATCCTAAATCACCTCCGGCAGCAGCTGAATTATCTTGTGAATAGATTTTTGCTATTTCGGCAAAATCAGCACCGGCGGAAAGTGAATCAGCAATGAGTAGAATCTGAGTTTGTCCGTTTGCCCAATCTGCTTGTGATGCTTTTTTATCAATAGAAACTAAATTAATTACAGCACGTTCTTTAAGAGTATATTCATCTTTATGTGTGTTATAGTATTCTTGATATTGATCATCAGTAAAAGTTAGCCCTAAACGAGAAAAAGGACCATACCCGACATTGATCATGCCGACTTGTATTTTTTCATTTAAAGCGACAAAATAATCTTTAACTTCATTTTCGGTAACATGGGCAGCCTGAATAATCATTTCCTGAAGTTTCATTTTCTTTATTTCATTTCTAAAATACGAATCATAGCTAGCCCATACAGAAGCATAATTTGGATCTGCTAATGCGTTAATATATTTTTGATAATCAAATTGTCCGTTTGTTTGAAAAGTCGGAGACTGCATAAAAACTTGCGGAGGAGAATACTTTAAGAAATCGTACAGTTCATCATCAGAAACGGTAATATTATGTTTGGCAATTTCCTGACCTAATAAACGTTCATATTGAATTTGTGACCAAGCGTTATCATAAAGTTCGTTTTGTTTGGCATCAGAAATTTCTTCATCTGATTTTTGCTGTTCAGCTTTGACTAAATTATCATAGACTCTTTGAAAGTCTGTCCATGAAATTTCTTCGCCATTGATAACAGCAGCTAAATTACTTGTTTCATACTTTTTCCGACTACTCATGCCGGCACCCCATTGAAAGATAATAGTAGCTAAAAAGCCTACTAAAGCAATCATCATAATCGGCACTATCATCCTTCTTAAAAAATCAAACATCAGGTGTTTCTCCTTAGATATATATAATTATTCTTTTCTAACTTAATAAATCCGATTCTGTCTATAAAACCGAAGTCTTTGAATATAATTTAATAAAATAATTTGGCAACCTAACTTTTCGACAAATATTGATAAATTTATCTGAAATTGTCATATAATTTTATCAATTTACGTTAATTAAAAGTTTGATTTCCTGCATCAATATACTACTTTCTTTGTTTAAGAATGAAAATAAGGAAAAAATCAACATGTATACCATATCGGCGAGACTTATAAAACCGTTAATTATTATCCTGCTTCTACTTAGCTTTAATACATTATTAGCATCTGAATGGCCTATTAAAAAAGAAATTGATCTCTCAAGCGGATTTGGAGATTTTCGTGAAAACAGATTTCATACCGGTATAGATATTCGAACCGGCGGAAAAATCGGTACACAAATTTTTGCACCTGTTTCAGGATATATACTTCGCGTGAGAACAGCATATACCGGTTATGGAAAAGGGTTGTATTTACGAGGTGATGATGGTTTTATATATGTTTTTGGGCATTTGCATGATTTTGAACCAAGAATTGATTCCCTAATTAAAACAACTCAAAGAGATACAAAAAGATATTTTCAGGATATTGCTTTACCAAAAGGGCAACTCAAAATTAAAAAAGGTGATTTTCTAGGTTATACCGGTCAAACCGGTGCCGGAGCACCTCATTTACATTTTGAAAAACGAACAGCCGATAATTTTCCACTCAACCCTCTCAAAAATGGATTTTCTCTCAATGATAAGATAAAACCGATTTTTTCTAAAATCGGTTTTAAAATGTTAGATGATTACGCACTGTTTGATAATGGACGCAGAGAGCTTGAGTTTACACCAAAATTTGATTCGGTCTCGCAAAACTATTATCTTGATACTTTACTATATTTTAATAATCCGTTCGGATTGTTTGCGGGAGTTTTTGACCAAATGCGAAAAGGCGGAATGCAGCAGTCTGTATATAAACTTACTCTTAAGATTGATAATAAGGAATTCTATGCGGTAACATTTGATACCATAGATTTTGAAACACAAAGAGCAGTAAATTTTAGATATGAATATTTACAAGCTGTAAATAACGAAAAAAGAGTACAGCGTTTATACAATGCTGATGGTCATGATTATAAGGGGGCTGTATCACAAAATAAAAGTAACGGCAAAATAGGGTACAAAAAAAACATAACATACGGTCACCATAGTGCCGAAATAATTGCCGAAGATTGTTTTGGCAACAAACGCTCACTCCTTTTTGATTTTATATTTGGTCCTCAAGAAGAACTATTCCGGTTGGATTCTGAAATTGTAAAATTAAAAAAAGAACATTATTTTTATTTTACTCCTATCAAAGAAATTGCAGCAATGCAAATTGATTCTCTTGTACCATTTATGAATCGGGCTGACAAATGGGGCAAAGTAAACAAATCTGAAGTTAAGACTTTAGAAAACGGGCAAATTCAATGTAAATTAAACGGATATAAAACGAATAGGACAACAATACGATTATTTGTCTTTTCAAAAAAAGCTGTAATACGGGATAATATTTTTAGCGGTATACAGCCCAAAGGTAAGCTAAGCGTTACACTCAATTATGAAATTTTAGAAGACGGAATACTCGCAAACCTTCATGTCAAAGCAAAACAGTCGGCAGATGCCCGTATAGAACTTTATTCCAAAGATAAACTTCTTGATGTATTGTACCCTAAATTGTTTAATATGAATTTATACAGCCTCTTTATTCCTCCTTTAAAGAAATATGAACAAATAGATAAAATCGGCTATGCGATGTCAAAAGATACTACATACCCATTACAATACAGAGATTCCCTAAAAATATATCTTGTCGGTTATAAAAATAACCAAAAGATAACATCTCATGGGATGACCTTTGAATTTCAGAAAGATAATTTTTATAAACCACATTTTATACAAATAGATAAAAGATTTTATCTTAAAAATAACAAAGAAAGATTAGTTTCAACTCTTGTTGAAATAAAACCAAAAGCATTTTTATGTAAATCAAATTTCAACATAAGTTACGATGTAAGAAAAGGTGACCCCTTTTATGAACGAACCGGTTTATGCTGGTTTGATGAAAACAAGAAAAAATGGGTATGGCTTGAAAATGAACGAGATGACCATACTCTAAATGCACAATCAACAGGCGGAGGCACATTTGCTGTTCTGTATGATTTAGTTCCTCCTGAAATCAGTCGTCTTAATATTATAAACGGCAAAACGTACACAAGCAGAAATTTGAAAGTAACTTTTTTAGTTGAAGATTTATTATCAGGTATTGCTGATGACCAATCATTTAATGTAAAGCTCGACAAAGAATGGTTGATTCCCGAATATGATCCGGAAACAAAAAGGTTTATTGCAAGACCGGCTAAGCCTTTAACACCGGGGAAACATCATCTTGGTATTGAAGTCGTTGACAGAGTCGGAAACAAATCAGAACAATATCTCAATTTTTTCGTTAAAAAAAATAAAAGTAGAAGATAATTTTTGAGGATATAAAAACTTGTTCATACCAATTCGAGATGATGCCCCGACTGTCCGCACTCCGTATGTCACCATCGGAATTATAGCGTTAAACTGTTTGATATTTCTTATTTCATATATGCAGGGAGGGGATGCATTTACTAAGATAATCTACCGTTTTGGTTTTATTCCGGTAGAGCTAACACATTCTGTCGAACTGACCCCGATGCTTTCTGCTTCTCCATATCTGACAATGTTTACCTCAATGTTTATGCATGGAGGATGGCTGCACTTGATAGGTAATATGTTATTTTTATGGATATTTGGAAATAATATTGAAGATTACTTTGGACCTATTAAATTTATCTTTTTCTATATTGCTTCCGGTTTGGCAGCTATTGGTCTGTTCACTCTGTTTGGACCAAACTCACAAGTTCCGCTTGTGGGAGCATCAGGGGCGATAGCCGGCTTAATGGGTGGCTATATGATATTACATCCAAAAGCAAAAATTACTATTTTAATAATCTATTTCTTTATTCAATTTGTGCATCTCCCTGCTAAAGTGGTTGTCGGTATTTGGTTTGCTATTCAGCTGTTTATGTCATTTACCGGAAACTCCGGCGGCGGTGTGGCATATTTAGCTCATGTCGGCGGATTTGTATTTGGTTGGGTTGTGTTAAAACTTATTGTCAAAATTACCGGACGAGGCGGTGGTTCAGTACAAGGCGACAGACAACGAGTTTACCGTATGAACTGGTAACAACTGCATCCTTTTTATTTCTCAATCTATGTTATGGCAGAACCACTAAAGGGTTCTTCCCTACTTATTCCTATTCTCATAGTAGGTTGTCGGGTTTCTCACAATTATATTTTTTAGAATCGGAACACCGACCTGCTATGATAAAAGTCAAATGTTATTTATAGTTTATCTCAAAATAATTTATATATCTTCAGAATATCTTTACAACCTGCTATTCGTGGTTTTCCCACAGTTTACTTATTCGAAAAGTCGAAAATAGTGTCAACATCCTACAAAACGTGCATCATACACAAGGTCGGCTTCGTCATACACCTAATTTCGAATCTGAAATAAAGAGATCTTCTGAATATTTTCTATTCCTATTATTAGTAAATTTCATTTGTAACTGCTTCTTCTTTTATTCTATCACACCAATAGTATATGGCTGACCGGTCAACTCTACCGCTCGTATTCGAACTGCAAGTTTGCGAGCTACTGCTACTATTGCCTTTTTCTTACTACCCGAATTTCTCCATACCGATTGAAACTTATCAAGCAATACAGGGTCAAGTTTTATAGCACGCCAAGCGGACTGAATCAGCCAACTGCGTATGTTACCGGAACCCTGACAAGTGATTCGACCGCGATGAATTGATTCTCCGGTTGAATACTCGCTTGCGGTCAAACCGGTAAATGATGCGAAATGTTTACCACTTGGGAAACGGCTTAAATCACCCCACTCCAAAGTAAAACGGATTGCAGTCAACCAGCCTATTCCAGGATGACTCTGTTTTAATGCTATCGACTTACTATAACGTTCTTTCTTACATAATTCCTTTAACTGTCCAAACAACTCATCTTTTACATTTAAAAGATAATCTAAAAGGTCTAAATAAGTATCCAGACAAATTTGTAATGGTTTGTTCAACTTCAATAACTTCAAACTTTCATATTGGGATGATCGCCATGAGCCTGACGGTAAATCTCCATTTAATCCGTGAAAATCTAAAAACTTGCGTATCTGATTCTTCGTCGAAGTTATCTTGCTTTGAATTTGATCTAATGTTCGGCTTATCTGACGGTCTTCACGAAGTTCTCTGTCATGTACAAAACAGCGACTATAATCGCCGCTCTCTAAATTTAAAGCTAAACGACGGGCGCATCCACTTTGTCAGTCTTGAATTTACTCACTTTAGCCTGTGTCACTTTATGAGCCGGGGTAACTATACATTCTATCCCATCTGATTGAAGTTTATCATGAAGCCAGAATCCTGAAAATCCGGCTTCATACATGACCTGTATCTGACAGTCAGGAAACTTGTTCTGAAGATAGCTGTAAAGTACTTTATAATCTGCCGGCATAGATGTCTCCTGAACTATCATCTTGTCACAACGGACACAAATCTTCCAAGTGCGTTTTGAATCTTCTAAACCGATAAAAATACGGTTGCTTTTTACGATATGGTTCTGCATCTTTCTCATGAGGTTGTCTCCTGTTAAAATTGTGTCATCCGCTATGGCGGTGGAACACGGGATTAAAGGTTTTTATTTTAATATAATGAGACAACCTCTTTCTTTTTATTACTTTTATAACATAGTAACTACAAGTGTATAGGAAAAGAATCCAAAAGGGTAGAGACCTATTTAGGTATTTGTCAATGTAAAGGCTAAGAAATCTAATTTTATTGTAACGACAGGGAATTGCCCTGTCTCACAGAAAGTAAAAATATGCGAAACCTATTCTTAGATGAAAATATCATTGCCGAACTTGTCGAGAGAAAAGTAATTTTTGACACTTTCAGACGGCTGCCTTCCGATAAAAAGAACCGTATATATCAAACAGCGGTTTCTTTGTTTGCCGAATACGGCTACGATGGTCTGTCGGTTGATTTAGTCTGTGAAAAAGCATCAATCTCCAAAGGCTCTTTTTTTCAATATTTCCCGTCAAAATCTCATCTATTTGAATTCGTTATTCTGATTTTCGATGATTATCTTGCAAAATGGGTAGAAGAAATCCAAAAACTGGAAACATCTGTCATGGCAAAGGACAGGCTGTTGTATCTCTATCAGGCATTAGTACTCAATTCAAGATTGTTTAAAGATGAAGAGCGGTTTTTTCTTTATGTAAGTTCGTCTATGAATCATTCTACAGTTGTTATTGAGGGGATAGATTTAGCACGGCATTTCAAAAAGTATGTTAATGAAATAATCTTTCGCGGGGTCAAAACAGGAGAGATTCGGGGCGATGTCGAGGTCGAACTGACCGGTTATTTGGTGTCGCTTATAATTGAAGGGCTGTTAAGAAGACAATATACCGACAAACGAATGCCTTTAAAAGAGACCGAGGAATATTTGATTACATTTTTATTTGATGGTATTCGGGCGTGAGAATCTCTTATTCGTTGGGAACAGAGAATGTGTAATGCCTTTCGAGAGTTTTGCGTGTGCCAATTTATTGCTTATCTATAGTGCGTGTATAGCAAGCAGGCACAATTAAAATATTTTTTGTTTACATAGCTTATCCTCCATTCATTTAATGGTTATAATTGAGGTGGTAAAACAGAGCTGGTCAGGTTCCACCACCACCACAAATCAGCTCTTCTTTCAACCATTCTGCTCTTTACAATAGTCATAGTTTCTATCTCGGCAGCTGTTATATAACCACCTAACCCAACTGTTGTTACCCATTTACCGTCAGAAGTAACAGCTACCTCTTGGGCAATCATACCTTTTATTGAATCATTTTCTGTTCCCGGAAAATTAAGGGTACTGATTTCTAAAAGTTCATTTTTATCAACATCATAAGCATTATAGTACGGAGGAGGAAAGGTACCAACCATCATAGTTCCCGGGTTTGTGAAAAATACAAATTTTCCATCCGGAGAAATAGTCATCAAACCATGTCCAGGGCTGTGAACATTTATAAATATGATAGAATCTACAGAAAAGTCATAAACTTCAAAAGCTGTTGCATCCCAGTTAAAATAGTTTAAGAAAAATAACTTCTGTCCGTCATAAGATGGTATTGGTCGTCCTGCCAAGACATCAATTTGTTTTTCAGTTTTGGAAAAATTATTTTCTCTATCAAGTATTATTAAATTAGGAGTAGTTGAGTTAAAACAGAATAATTTTTTGTTGTCTCTAGTGAAAACAGCACGAGCAACATCGGTAGTGTCATGATAGATAAGAGAATAGTTATCAGCATCTATTATATTTAACTCTGTTCCATCTGAAATAGCTATAAGCTGAGAATCGGGTGAACATGACATTCTGCCGAAGTAAGGCAAAACTGAGATAATCTGTTGAGTTTCAATATCATAAACTTCTGTTTTTCCGTTAGAATGTAAAAATATCTGTTTCTCGCCAGGTTTTACTTCAAAGAAATTAAAAGTATCAGGCATTAAGATAGAATCTACTTCGTTGGTAGTAGGGCGATATCTGTATAGATAAGTAGAGGTTCCATAAGCATCTTCATCTTTTCTAAAATATACAGGATAATCTGTTTTTGTAATCAGAGGCTGTGGTTCGGTTGGTTTTCCGCACTGACTGCCCGAGAGTGTGACTGCAAGCAGCACAACCCAAAGCCCGATTTGCTTTAATGAAAACTTTCGCATAAATCCTTCCCTTTATATTTAATAATAAAATTGTTTAGACAGAGATTGTCAGTACAAATGAGTACGCACAAAATGTAAAAATTACGCATGTTTTTCTCCAAACTTTGTTTAAGATTATAAAAACAAAGTTCACTTTTAGAACATTATAAATATGTGTTTCATCCTTTCGAGAGTTTTGCGTGTGCCTTTTTATTGCTTATCTATAGTGCGTGTATAGCAAGCAGGCATATATTGTTTACATTGGTTTTTCTCCTTAAGAATATGTTGATGATATTATCACTACCATAATAAAGGCAATATCTATTTCTGTCACCTCATCAGCAGTTAGTTAGTTTCTTTATACCAATACAAAATATGACCTCCTAAGTAGACTAAATCTACTATTAATATATACCTCATGCGATATAGCTTGTCAAGTGCTGATAAAACAAGTTCGTATCAGCATAAAACACCTAAATCCTTATCTTGACTTGTATTTGTAAAGTCCCTATATTGTCGGGCTGAAATGCGAGAGTGGTGAAATTGGTATACACGCTAGATTTAGGATCTAGTGCCGCAAGGCGTGGGGGTTCAAGTCCCCCCTTTCGTATTTTTTATTGCTCAAGCACTTAACATTTAAGAAGATATATTGAGCATACAATAATAAATTCGGAGTTTGACGTGAAAGTAGAAATTAAAGAAAAAGAAGAGCTTCTCAAAGAATTATCTGTAGAAGTACCCGCCGAGACTGTCCAAAAAATCATAGACAAAAAATTGTCCGAACTGCAGCGTGAAACCGAAATTAAAGGATTCCGCAAAGGGAAAGTTCCCATGGATATGATAAAACAAACATTCGGTGAAAAAGTAAAATATGAAGCTGCCGAGGATATCTTAAAAGAGACATATCCCGAGGCAATTAAACAGCATGAACTAAAAGTAGCATCTTACCCCAATGTTACCGCTATGGATTACAACGATAACGGCGAACTTGTCTATACAGCTACTGTCGAAGTTTTTCCGGAAATCGAAAAAGTAATAGTTGACGGTCTAAAACTTAAAGATACTGTTGTTGAAGTAACCGATGATGATGTCAACGAAGTAGTTGAAATGATGCAAAAAAACTTCTCCGAAATTCGTGAAGTTGATCGTCCGATAAATAATACTGATATTGTGATTTTAGATATTGAAAAATTAGAAGATAAAAGCAACGTTATCCCACAGGATAAATTTGAAAACTCCGAGGTTGATTTAAGCAACAAAATGACTATTAAAGAATTTCAGGATGAACTTCCGGGGCTTAAAAAAGGTGATGAAAAAGAAATCTCAGTCAAATATGCCGATGATTACCAAGATGAGAAATTTGCCGGAGCTAAACTAAAATACAAATGTACTGTCAAGCAGGTTAAAGAGCGGATTTTAGAAGAACTAAGCGATGCTTTTGCCAAAAAAACAGGTCAAGGCGAAACAATGCTTGAACTCAAACTCAAAGTGCGTGAAAATATTCAATTGCAAAAAGAGGATGAGAAAAACAGAGACCGTAAGTCAACAGTGATAGATCATATCAATAAAACGAATGAAATACCTGTTCCAAAAGCATTGGTTGAAGATTATCTTAAAAATGTAGTTACAGATTTAAAAAATAAATATAAAGACCAAAAAATAGATGAAGCCGAAATTAAGAAAAATTATGAGCCGGTCGGAATCAGTACAATCCGATGGAATATGCTCATGCACAAATTGGCTGAACAGGAAAAAGTAGAAGTAAAAGAAGAAGATATTCAAAGTTTGATTCAGAAATTTGCTAAAAATTACAATATTACACCGGAACAGGCTATTGAATCTATTCAAAAATCCGGTCAAATAGCTGATTTCAGAGAATCGATTTTGGAAGAAAAAGTCATTGATTTTATTGTCAGTAAGGCAAAAATAAATTAAACCGATACTAAATAATAAGTAAATGAAAACAATAACAGGACGTTATAAAAGTAAAGGATAGTACGAATCCATGAATGACTTTAATATTGAAAACAATTTCTTAGTACCTATGGTCGTTGAACAGACCGGACGGGGCGAACGTGCTTATGATATTTATTCACGTCTTTTAAAAGACAGAATCATCTTTATTGGTACTCCAATTGATGATAATATTGCTAATTTAGTCGTAGCTCAGCTTTTATTTTTAGAAGCAGAAGACCCCGAAAAAGATATTTCAATTTATATCAATTCTCCGGGCGGTTCTGTGACAGCCGGTATGGCTATTTATGATACTATGCAAATGATTAAAGCAGATGTAGCCACAACCTGTATGGGCATGGCAGCATCGATGGGTGCATTTTTACTTACTGCCGGTACCAAAGGAAAAAGAGCGGCACTCCCGCATGCAAGAATTATGATTCATCAACCTCTTGCCGGTGCTCAAGGACAAATTTCTGATATTGCTATTATGACTGAAGAATTTCAGAAAACCAAAAAACGCTTAAACGAATTATTAGTACATCACACCGGACAGCCTCTTGAAAAAATTGAAAAAGATACCGACCGTAATTATTTTATGTCTGCAAGCGAATCTAAAGAATACGGTTTAATTGATAAAGTGTATGATCAAAAATAGGGATAGATATATTTTTTTTATCTTTAGAAGGACTCATTGTGTATGTCAGACGTCTTCGCCAACTTAATAAATTTAGTTGTTATGTCAGTTCCTGAACTCGCAGAGTGAGTTTGTGAACTGACATAAAGAGATATTTTAAATAGGATATAAATGTCAAAAAAAACTGGTAAACCGGAAATCCCGCAGCATTGTTCTTTTTGCGGAAAACCTTCAGGACAGGTACGACGCTTGTTCTCAGGACACGAAGCATTTATCTGTGACGAATGTGTTGAAATCTGTCATGATCTGACACAAAACACCCCCGATATCTCCAAACAGGATGAAATCACAGATTTACCTACTCCGGCTGAGATTAAGAATTATCTCGATAATTATGTCATCGGTCAGGAAGAAGCAAAACGAACTGTCGCAGTTGCCGTATATAATCATTACAAACGAATAAATTCTAAAATTCCGCAATTGTTACAAGATGGTGAATCTGATGAAGTGGAACTTGAAAAAGCAAATATTCTGCTTTTAGGTCCAACCGGAACAGGCAAAACTCTTATTGCTCGTTCTCTTGCGAAGTTTTTAAAAGTTCCTTTTACCATTGCCGATGCGACCGTTCTTACCGAGGCAGGATATGTCGGCGAGGATGTTGAAAATATCTTAGTTCGCTTATACCAAGCATCTGGTTTTAATGCTGAAAAAACTGAACACGGTATTATTTATATCGATGAAATAGATAAAATTTCCCGCAAAGACGGGAATGCTTCTATCACTCGAGATGTTTCAGGCGAGGGTGTCCAACAGGGACTTCTTAAAATCCTTGAGGGTACTATTGCAAATATTCCTCCCAAAGGCGGACGGAAACATCCTGAACAATCGTTTGTGCATATTGACACATCGCATATTTTGTTTATCTGTGGTGGTGCATTTGACGGACTTGAAAAAATTATTTCACGCCGTATTGGTAAAAATAATATCGGTTTTGATGGCGAAAAAATATTTGTTGATGAAAAGTCAGATGAAATTTTCAGAAATGCCCAACCGGGAGATCTGATGTCTTATGGTCTGATTCCTGAACTTGTCGGACGTATTCCGGTTGTTGCTGCTTTGCAGTCTTTGGATGAAGCGACTCTTTTGAGTATTCTCACCGACCCCAAAAATGCTTTGACGAAGCAGTATCAGAAACTGCTTAAGATGGACGGTGTTAAACTTCGTTTTGAAAAAGGTGCTTTAAAAGCAGCTGTCAAGATTGCTGTTGAACGAAAAACAGGTGCCAGAGCTTTGCGTTCTATCTTTGAAAAAGCGATGCTTGATGTTATGTATGATATTCCGTCAATGTCTGAAATTGTCGAAGTCGTCGTAACAGCCGAGACAATTAATAACGGCAAAAAACCTAAACTAATCACCAAACCCAACAGTAAAAAATCAGCATAAATATCACTCGATAAAACCAAACTTGTAAGGTGGAACTCTTTAGCAGTTCCGCCTTTTTTCATGTTATCCTGTGCGGAGTCGAAGGGTTTTAAAAGACAATTTGAGCAGTCAGGAACCCCTTCCTGACTGTTTAATCGTCGGGGAAAGGGTTCCCGACGACGCATTGTGGAGGTTTATCAACAGTCCCCAAGCCGTGGGCACCCGGCAGAAACGATTTAATTAAATTATTCGTATTTTCTTTTTGATATTTTAACTTTCTGTATTTATTTAGCATTCTGGACTCCGGCGGTTCCGCCGGAGAGGAGAAGTGAAATAACTTAATGGGTTCTGACTACTTGTCAGGAGCACAGGGCTCCTGACCTACTAAAATTATTATTGCCAACCCATCATTTCCTTACTACATTCACACCAATTCGATAATTATGAATTCTAAAACTCAAAAAAGGAACTACCCATGTTACAAAAAGAAAATGTTGTATTAGTAGTCATAGACGTGCAGGGCAAACTTGCCACTCTTATGCACAAGCACAAACGTCTGTTTGAAAATGTGAACCGTATGATAGATGGTGCCAAAGCTCTCGAAATTCCGATTATTTGGACAGAGCAAATCCCCGACAAACTTGGTGCTACTGTTGAGACAGTCAAAGAACATCTTGAGGGTGTCGAACTTCTCACCAAAAACACTTTTTCATGTTGTGGAGGAGAAGGTTTTAATGAGAAACTCGACCGGCTTGGTAAATCTCAGATTCTTGTTTGCGGTATCGAAACCCATGTGTGTGTCTATCAAACCTGTCAAGATTTACTGGCAAACGGCAAAGAGGTGCATTTGGTGACCGATGCGGTTTCCTCTCGGTTTAAACAAAACTATTATCTCGGTATGGAGAGAATCAAAGATTTAGGCGGCATAATGACTTCGGTTGAAATGTCGCTGTTTGAAATGCTCAAAATTGCCGAGGGCAATCTCTAACTTGATGCTTAACAAAAACATGAGATTGCCATTCGCCTAGGCGAACTTTCGCGGACTCCGTTCGCAATGACAGGAAATTGGACTTTATCAACAAGCTTCTAAAAGGGCTTTTCACGAAACGCCCCTACGATGTAATAATTTCGTTTGATTGGGTTTTGGTTCACCAAAGTTGAATTGTGACCTGATTCTTTATTTTGACAGGGGAATACCCTGACGGTACAAATATGCAACTATTACTTCAAAAATCTCCTTTATTCTTCATCTCAATACCATTATCTTGAATCAATTATAAACCTTAACTATAAGAAGCTTACATATATGTCTAAATTAAAAACTGCTGTTGTCGGTGTTGGGGCTTTAGGGCGACATCACCTCAAATGGATGTCTCAATTAACAGATTCAGAACTAATTGGTGTTTATGATATCGACCAAAAACGGTGCCAAGAATATGCCGAAGAGTACAATATCAAACAGTTTGAATCACTCAATCAATTAGCCGGTGAAGTTGATGCGGTTTCTATCGTAGTACCAACAACGGCTCATTATGAAATCGCCTCACAACTGATTAAAGCCGGTGTTCATTGTTTAATTGAAAAGCCCGTTACGCTTAATTTAGATCAGGCTCAAAATTTAATAAAATTTGCTGAAAATAATAATGTAAAAGTAACAGTCGGGCAGATTGAACGGTTTAATCCGGCGGTGGCAGCCTTGACAAAAACAGAACTTAATCCGTCATTTATCGAAGCTCACCGTTTGGCAGGGTTTGACCCTCGGGGTACCGATGTAGCTGTAATTTTAGACTTGATGATTCACGATATTGATCTGGTGCTTTCTTTTGTAAATTCTCCAATCAAAGATATTCAGGCATCCGGTGTTGCAGTGATTTCTGATATGATAGATATTGCCAATGCCCGTCTTACATTTGAAAACGGATGTGTCGCCAACCTGACCGCCTCACGTATTTCTTTAAACCCGATGCGGAAACTACGTCTGTTTCAAAAATCAGGATACTACTCTTTAGACCTTTCAAAAAAACAAGCGGATATTTACAACTTGGCATCATCTGATGAAACTGTCGAGGGATTTCGCATGCCTTTAGGAAAATCAGACAAAGATGTTATCTATAATAAAATCGAAGATAATGGTGCCGATATGCTTGGAGCAGAGTTAGCATCATTTTTATCGGCGATCAAAAATAATTCGGATGTAGCAGTGTCTGTTTACCAAGCATCAGAAGCTCTGCGGGTTGCTTTGGAAGTTGAGAAAATTTGTAAAGAATCATTAGAACTACATGAGGAAATGTCATAACTAGTGGCAGATTCAATCTTTATTTCAGCAGGGGATCCATCGGGAGATAATGCTCTTTCCCGTGTAATTGAAGAACTCAATACAGCACATTCCAATCTGACATGTTTTGGATTAGGCGGTAAAAGATTACATAAGCTTGGGCAGGAACAATTTGCTGACCAAGAAGATTTGGCTGTTATAGGGTTTTGGGAAGTCGCCAAAAAGTATCTGTTTTTTAGAAAACTCTTAAATCAATGTTTAAAAGAGATTAAATCTCGAAAACCAACAGTTGTTATCTTAGTTGACTACCCCGGTTTTAATTTACGGTTGGCAAAAAAAATAAAAGAACTTGGAATTCCGATAATTTATTATATCTCTCCGCAAATATGGGCATGGGGGAAAAAACGGATTGTTGAAATCAAAAAGAATATTGACCTTATGATTCCGATTCTTCCTTTTGAAGAAAAGTTCTATAAAGATTCAGGTATCAATGTGAAATACGCCGGACATTATCTTACCGAGGATATCAAACCGGATTATATCGCATCGGTCATTCCTGAAAATGGTCACCTTGCTTTGCTCCCCGGTTCACGCAAGCAGGAGATTGAACGGATGCTTCCGGTTATGCTTCAAACGGCAGAGGCTGTTTATGCCGAATACAAAATAAAATCAGTTATTGCAGGTGTTGAAAATTTGTTTGAGTATGAAACTCTTATACAAAATAAAGATTTTGTTTCAGTTATTTATGATGATTCAAGAAAAGTTGTGCATGATTCCAAATTGGTTGTAACGTCATCGGGTACCGCAACGCTTGAAATCGGGCTTATCGGCAGACCGATGGTTATTATCTACAAAACGGGTACGCTTACATACCAAATAGCCAAGAGAGTTGTAACATTAAAATCTATTGGGCTTGTCAATTTGGTGCTGGGTGAAAACATCCTACCGGAACTTATACAAAATGAGGCGACTGAAAAAAATATTACAGCAGCATTAGCGAAATTTCTTACCGATGAAACATATCGCAATGAATGTGTAGCTAAACTTCATTTGCTGCCAGCTTTGTTAGGTGCCAAAGATGTCTCAAAAAATATAGCAGGTTTTATTGGAGAATATTTATAACAGATGCTTTTTATCTATAATATACTTATACAAATCATTTCGTTTGTGACATTTGTTGCAAAACGAGATAAACTCAAGTCCGACCCGTTATGGCAGGGAAGGTTTGCACAGATACAATCTCTGCCGTCAGTCGATATTTGGATACATGCCGCTTCTGTCGGTGAGGCAAAAGTTATCGGGCATCTTATACATTATATGAAATCACAAAATCCAAATATTAAAATTCATATAACAACTATGACCCGTAGCGGTTATAAAACAGCTATAGATTTATACCGTTCTGCCAATATATCCGTGACCCAATTTCCCTTTGATACAAAAGCAAATATAAAAAAAACATATGATGTGATAAACCCAAAAGTTCTTGCTGTTGCAGAAACTGAAATTTGGCCAAACTTAATTTTAGAAGCTGATGCTCGTAAAATTCCTATTGTACTTATCAATGGACGAATGTCTGCTAAGGCATTTAAAAAATATAAGTTATTTCAAAGAAGTTTCACCTTTCTTCTGACAAAATATTCAAAATTATTTGTCAAATCAGAAAATGACTATAAAAGATTTCTTTATTTTGATACGAAACAAATAGTACGCATTGTTGGAGATATGAAATTTGATGCTCCGCTTCTTGAACGTACAAGTGAAAAAGTAAACGGTATCAGATTAGCATGCGGTATTGAACCGGAATCATTCATATTTGTCGCCGGTTCAACCAGACCGGGAGAGGAAGAGATGCTTGCCGATCTCTTTTTGAAAATATATAAAGAACACAAAACGTTTAATCTTATTATTGTTCCCCGTCATATCAAACGTGTTAATGAAATTAAAAATATGCTTCTGAAAAATAATATTCAGTTCAAACTGTACGGTTCCTCAAGTAAACATGAATCGGTAATCTTAGTCGACAAAGTAGGGCTGCTTCAAAATTTATACCTTGCTGCTGACTTGGCATTTGTCGGGGGAACGCTTGTAGATATTGGCGGGCATAATCTTTTAGAACCTGTCTGGGCAGGAGTACCTGTGGTCTTTGGGAAATCAACATATAACGTTAATGAATCTGCTGAATATATTTTGAAGAATAATTATGGAACTCAAGTAACCGACAGCGATGATTTAACTCATATAGTACAACAGATGATTAAAAACGAGATAACTTATTCAGTAAAAGAAACAAATGACTTACAAAATTCAGCTACTAATCAAATCGGTAACTATCTATTGGAAAAGATATCGCATGTTTGAAAAACTTTGGAAAAAAATAATTCGTCGGAAAAGATTCTCATTTTTATCTCTCCTTGCGTTTATCTTATGGGTTGCATCACTTTTATATAGAGTACTAATCAAATTTAATCGGATGACTCAAAAAATTGAAGTCAAAACAAAAACACCTCTTATTTCTATTGGAAATATTACGGTTGGAGGAACAGGTAAAACACCGATAGTTGCTTTTCTTGCTCAATTTCTGCTTAAAGAAAATTATCGAGTAGGCATAGTTTCTTCAGGCTATGGCAGAAAATCAAAAGAGAATTATATGTTGCCCGGATATAAGATTGTACAGCTTGACAGTTCCCAAGTAGGTGATGAAGTAAAACATCTTGCTGAAATTCTTCCCAATGCTATTTTTTCGATTCATCAAATTAAAGCAACGGCAGCAGTATTGCTTGATGAGTCTAATTCCGTCGATATCATCATTGTCGATGACGGATTTCAGCACCGAAAACTGCATAGGGATATAAATATTGTTACAATTGATGCTTCCATAAAAGAGAAAGAACTCAAACTTTTTCCGTATGGGTTACTTAGAGAACCTGAAACAAAAATATCAGAAGCTGATTTGATAATTTTTACACGTACAGAATTAGCTCATGAACTGCCTATACTCATACAAAAAATCTCAAATTACAACCCCAATGCCAAACAGTATTTTGCTCGGTTTTCTGCTACTGAAATTATTGGGGAAAACCAGTCATTTCCTATAAAATATCTTGAAGATAAATCTGTGCTGTTATTTGCGGGAATAGGGAATTTTAACGCTTTAAAAAAACAGGTTTCCCGTCTTTGTTCAGATATTGATTTTGCTCTTGAGTTTTCAGACCATCAGGAGTATACTAAAGAACTTTTAGAGTCTATAAAACAGACGGCTGAAAAATATAATTCTGACCTTATTTTAACGACCGGAAAAGATGCTGTCAAAATTGATAATTTTGATTTTGGTTGCGATTTTTACTATCTTAATCAAACAATAGATTTAGACCCGGGTGAAGAAAAATTAATTGGATATATCCAAAATGATCTCAAACTGCAAAAAGAGAATTCCTAATGGAACACAGATATGATTTTCTAATAGTTGGAACCGGTATTGCCGGTTTGTTTTATTCATTAAAAATAGCAGAAATCAACCCGAACGCCAAAATAGCGATTGTAACTAAAAAATCTGAACAAGATACAAGCACAAATAAAGCTCAGGGCGGTATAGCAGCTGTTTTAGCAAAGACCGATTCATTTGATTCACATATCAAGGATACCTTAACAACCGGTCAGGGGCTTTGTGATATAGATGTAGTGACCCAAATTGTCGAAAACGGTCCTGAAGTTATCAAAGAGCTTATGCATTACGGTGTAA
>CALCCW010000366.1:0-19076 GCA_937900185.1 uncultured candidate division Zixibacteria bacterium
TTCGTTCAGTGTGTCTGTTCTTTCGTTTTCTCCATCTTTTTTTTTTTTTTTTCTTTCTCTTTATTTTTTTTTTTTTTTTTAATGATACGGCGACCACCGAGATCTACACTCTTTCCCTACACGACGCTCTTCCGATCTATAGTCTTTGAAAAGGAAAATATTTATTTAAATAGGTAGGAAATTGATGAGGCTTAGCCCATACAAGAGGGAAACCTGTCTCGAATATTTCAATAGCAATAATATTTTCTGATAAAGTTCTATTACTTGAAATAATATTAATTATCTCATTTATTAATGGCTGTATTTCAACAAGTGAATTTCTGTGGTCAATCCAACACTTTCCTACTCTCTCACTTCTTAATGTTCTTCGACTTACCCAATTAGCAGCTAAAGCACCTGCAATTGCACCTACAAAAGCTCCTCTAATATCAGGCGGAAAGAACCGAACTATATATTCAAATATATTTGTTAACCAGTCATTTAAACTTAATAATATAATATCCATTTTTTATTCTCCATAGTTCTATTTTTACATTGGCGGAACTGCTAAAGAGTTCCGCCCTACGATTATGTCGTATAGGATAATATTATAAATACAAATGCAATAAGCTAATTTTTATTCTCCAAAATTATCTTCAAACTTTATTTCATCTTTTACACCCCAGTCATTAGAATATACATCTTTATATTTGTGGATTGACGAAAACTGCCAATCAAAAGGTTTTCGGACAAGACCATGTTTGACAGGATTATAATGAATATAATTAATATGATTATTTAAATCTATCTCATCTCTTATAATATGATCCCAATATCTATGTTGCCAAAGTGTTTTTCTATATAGATTTTGTTTTTTTCTATATTGATAAGAATATTTCAGTTTTATTTTCTTTATAATTGATGATAATTCTTGATGTTGTGGGTTAACAATTAAATGAAAATGGTCAGATAAAAAAGAAAAAGCGATTATTTCAATTCCCATATCAGATATTATTTGAGTTATTGCATTGTCTAAAATATAATAATTGTTAATTAAGTGTTTTTCTCTGTTATACGTTATACCCGTTACAAAATAAATCTGCCTCTCTTTGAAATAGCGTTTTAAAATTGACATAATAATATATAATATATTTTTGAGCATTTTGAAATCACATTCTTCATTGGCGGAACTACTAAAGAGTTCCGCCCTACTGTTTCTAATAAACTTACAACAAACATGTTAATCGCATCTAGAAAATATTGCTTCATTGGCGGAACTGCTAAAGAGTTCCGCCCTACTGTTTCTAATAAACTTACTACAAACATGTTAATCGCATCTAGAAAATATTGCTTCATTGGCGGAACTGCTAAAGAGTTCTGCCCTACTGTTTTCTGTATTTTCAGCATAAAAACCTCTCTTTATCCCAACTTTTTTGGCAAATTCCGTAAAAAATTGCTATATTTAATTATTACTGTTACCAAACCATAAGATAAGTGTCTTAAAGTATGATGAACGGAAAACAGAACGAGTTCTGGAAACTGGTTGAACCGGAGCAAAACAAAGCTCGATCATTTTGCCGAAAACTAATCGGGAACCGTGAGGACGGTGATGATCTCTATCAGGATTCATTGGTAGCTGCTTTGGTCAATATCAAACAATTAGCAAACGAAGCATCTTTTAAACCATGGCTGTATCGGATTATTGTAAATAGATTTAAAAACAAAGTCCGCACAAACTGGTGGAAAAAAAGTTCGCCATTGACTAAAGAAATGGAAACATCAATGATCGGTGAAAACCCGATTGGACTTTACACCGCAAGACGTAGACTTGAAAAAGCTTTCAAAGTCCTTAAAACCGATGACCGTATATTGGTCACTCTGTTTGAACTTGAAGGCTGGTCAATAGCTGAGATAGCGACTCTTTTTGAAAAAAAAGAAGGGGCTATAAAAGTTCGTCTCTCAAGAGCAAGAGAAAAAATGCGAGATGTATTGGCAAAAGAAATCCGTTTATCTAAGACAGAAAAAACAATTAATACTTTTGAAACTGAGGACGAAATATGCGTTGCCGGCAAGCCAAGCAAAAACTGAAATCAAAACATTTTGAAAATTCAGAAATTGCAAAAGATCAGACGCTTGTAAATCATTTAAACGAATGTCCTGCCTGTGCTTCTTTCTTAGCAGCAGAGAACTTACTTCGTTTAGATTTTCAAGCAGCTGCTGTTGATGATACTGAAGAAGTTGTCACAGATTGGCTTTTAAAAGCTCAAGTCGAAAGACAGGCAGCAGATGCAAATCGCTCAAAATTCAGGGAGAACCATCTTATGGCAGCTTTTACAAATCTGTTAAAAAAACAGTCAAAACTCACAATCGGTGTAACAACTGTCGTTGTCGTTTTGTTATTATCAATTCTCATACCTTTTAGTTACAACAAAACTATCGGCTATGAAGTGGCATTTGCGGGTGTAGATAAAAACCTTGCCTTGGATTCAAGTAAAATTCAAACTCTTTTAGAAAAACTCGGCATTGATGGTGCCGTCATTGATGTTTCGGGATGTGAAGCTACCTGTAATGTTAAAATTTCTGATTTAAAATCTTCTGATGATGCCAAATTAGTTTTGGCTGCCTTTAATGAGATTGATCATGTTGTAGTATTAGAAGAAATTAAAGAAATGGTTGAATCCGAGTCGGGTAATATTTTTAAGAAAATAACTATTGACATGTCTTCCGGCGATAACGACGGTGATTTTCTGTTTTTTACAGATTCAAGTGAAATGCATAATATCTTAATTGAAAAATTAGGCGATTCGCTTGAAGCAGAAATTATGATTTGGGTTTCTGACTCTGTCAATTGTGACTCTCTTGATTTTGACCTTTCAACTAATGCATTTTTCTTTTCAGACGGTGACGGTACTTCCACCATGAATATCAATGCTGAAACAAACGACGACGGCACAACAACAATTACTGTGAATGCAGGAACACCGAAAGAACAAGTAATAACTCTACCGGCAGGTGGTGACTATGATGAAGCAACTCTCCAGCAACTTGAAGATATGGGACTAAATATCCAAATGCTGCAAGGTGATTTTGGCGATACAGATACTGTCGCTCATAGCATAGTACTCCAAAAAGTTGTTGAAATAAAAACTGATGATGCCAATAGTACAGATTCTGAATCGGATGATTTAGATGCTGCTGCCAAAGTAGTCAGTAAACTTCCTGAAGGGTTTGAACTTGCTCAGAACTATCCAAATCCGTTTAACCCGACTACGACTATTAGTTTTTCAATTCCAACATCACAAAAAGTGTCGCTTGAAATTATTAATGTCAGAGGTCAAGTTGTAAAAACATTGCTTGATCAACAAATGTCTGCCGGAACACATGCTATTGAATGGGATGCCACCAATGCAGGAGGCTCAAAAGTTGCTTCGGGTATATATCTCTATAAATTGACTACTGCCAATGATGTCGCAGTAAAGAAAATGACTTTAATGAAATAAATTACAATATCTATCATCTAAAAAGCTGTTTGGTATTACACCAAACAGCTTTTTTTATTTTTCTTTGGAAACTTCTTTTTATTTCATACTTTATAGTTATGACAAAGAAAAAAACAAATGAACATGTTCAAATGGTTGCTAAAACTATCTATGGACTTGAAGATATACTTGCAAAAGAACTGCAGGAATTAGGTGCTTTTGAAATAAAGAAACAAAATCGTGTTGTTACATTTTCCGGAGATAAAGAACTTTTATATAAAGCCAATATACATCTTCGTACCGCCAGTCGTATATTGGTTCCTCTTTCAACATTCACAATATCTTCAAAAGATGAGTATTATGAACATATAAGAGATATACATTGGCTTGATCTTTTTTCCAATGACCAAACATTTGCAATTGATGCCTTGGTTAATTTTTCAAGAGTGTTCGATAATTCGATGTACGCAGGACAGCTTGCCAAAGATGCAATTGTTGATCAGTTCCGAGAAGAGACCGGAGCAAGACCATCTGTTGATACGAAAGACCCCGATATACAAATCAATATTCATGTGAATAAAAATATAATTACGGTGTCATTAGATTCATCCGGTGTTCCTTTGCACAAAAGAGGTTACCGAGTTGAGCTTTCCAAAGCTCCGATGAATGAAAACCTTGCCGCGGGACTTTTACTGCTTACCGGATACAATGGTGACCGTCCATTTGTTGATCCGATGTGCGGTTCGGGGACAATCCCTCTTGAGGCAGCAATGATTGCTTTAAATATGGCACCCTCTTTGTACCGCAATAAATTTGCATTTATGAAATGGAACAACTATGACTCCAATCTTTTTAAGTCTGTTATTGCTGAAGCAAAAAAAGCTGTGAAAACCGGTTTGAAATTTCCAATTTATGGTTCTGATAAAGATAAGTATGTTATTGAAAAAGCAAACAATAATGCCAAGAGGCTTCAAATAAATAATAAAGTTACTTTTGAAAAAATAAGATTTGAAAATTATTTACCGCCTAAACCTCCGGGGATGTTATTAACAAACCCGCCGTATGGAGAACGGTTGGATGTTGCTGCAATTGATTCTCTGTACTCAATGATTGGTAATTCGCTCAAACAAAATTTTGCCGGCTATGATGCGTATATCTTTAGCGGAAATTTAGGTGCTGTAAAACATGTCGGGTTAAAACCGTCAATGAAACTCAAAATGTTTAACGGTCCTATTGAATGTCGACTGCTGCATTATGAGATGTATCAGGGAAGTAAAAAGAAGATATAAAAAAAGCGGAAAATTTTATTTCCGCTTTTTTAAATTTGAATCAGGTAAAACTATGCAAGTGTTACATCAACAGCTTGCAAACCGCGGTCACTATTTGTAACTGCAAATTCAACTTTTTGACCTTCATCTAAAGATTTGAAACCTTCTTTAGAGATAGATGAAAAATGCACAAAGATGTCACTATTATCTTCTCTTGTGACAAATCCATACCCTTTTTCTGAGTTGAACCATTTTACGGTACCTTGTTCGCGTTCTGACATGTTAATTCTCCTCTAAATAATTCCATGACAGAGCACAAAAATAGATATATCTATTTTGTCGTTATGTAATACAATTCTGTCGGGATGATTATTTGATAATTGTGTTAATGTTAATATGTTGTTTGTAAATCTCAAAAAATTAATACTCAAAATTAAAAATTCATTTATTGGAAAGAAATCTAACACATTTGAAATATTTGGCAAGTTATATTTTAAAAAAAACTCCCAAAAAATCGGGAGTTTTTCCTAATACTTATGTACAGAAATATCATAAAAACAGTGATTTTAGCCTGTATTAGTAGATTAATGATAATATTTGGAGATTTTCAAGCTTAATCGGCTGAATTATAGTTTTGAGTACATTACCATTTTTTTCAAGAATTCCTTCATATTCAGTCGCTGCCAAGAGTTTTACCCCTCTTACCTGTAATGCGTTCACCTGTTTGGTTTCAAGTGTATTCACCGGAGACAGCTGTTCTTCAAAGTATCCAACCACACCTTTATCGGTTCCAATATACACAGTCCAGTTGGTCGCATCTATAGTTCTGACATTATTGTCAGGCAGTCCATCTTCTGTTGTCAGTGTTTTCCATTTTCCACCGTCGTATACATACAACCCGTTATCGCATCCGACATAGAGATGGTTGTGTTTAAAATCAATCGTATTCACAAAATCGAAAAGAGACGTATCCCGACGAAGAAAACGTTTTTGGAAATTTTCACCGTCCCAGCGATACAGTCCCTCACCCTTTGATCCAATCCACAAACCGGAGTTATCTTCTGTAATCGCTGAAACCGTGATATTATCCATAAGTTTATCTTTACCAAAAATTCCCCTTCGGTAAAGCCCGTTTGAAGTACCAACCATGAGCTGTAAACCGTAAGTGTATAATTCGGTGACAGTACCATCAAATTCATCATCCACAAATTCTAAGGTAGTATCATTTAATTTTAATAGTTGGTCCCCACCGACATAAATAGAACCGTCAAAATACGCTACAGTATTCAATTCTCCCTCAACAGCATGTATCTGCTGAGTTTTTGTTTTTATATCATACACATATAATGAGTTGTCACCGACCGCATATATTTTTCCATTTCGCACAATAAAATCTGAAAAACCTTGGACGTTATCTGATGGTGTAACATCTTGAACTGTCGGCTGTGTTTTTTCTATATCTTGATTACCAGCACTTACAACAACAGCACTGGCGATATCTTTTGAAATAGACTCTGTAACTGAATCCAAAACTTCGGCAATAACATGGTTGCTTTTATTTTCTGATTCATCTGATGAGCATCCGACTACACCAAATGCTACAATAAAAATAGTGAGCGATGCGATTAAGATTGTGATTTGTTTTTTCATGGTAAACTCCTTTGATTTGAGGTTTTTTTCGGTTTCTGTTTTATTGTATATCAAAGAAGATGCCAAAACCTTTAACGTGTTATTTCACAATAGCTTACATAATGCAGCATAACTTACATCTCTTATTTATGTGTCATTTTAGACACATCAAGCGTTTGGTACATACCTATAACCTATTGTGTTTCTTATTATTGCATAATAAATAACCTATTTAGACAAGTGTGTCATTTTTTCCTTTTTTCTGAATCTAAAAAAAAGTATATTTGTATACAAAGTAGAAATAATATTGGAAAATTTATTATGAACTACACTTCTAAGTTACGATTATTATTTATTATCATTGCTGTACTTCCTCCAATTATAATTCTATCGATTCTCAAATTTTCTACAGAAAGTAAAATTGAATCATATCAGATAAAAAAAGTTGAGAAATCTTTAAAAAAAGCTGATGCCTTTGTATTATCTGAGCAAGGTCGGATACGTTATAATGTGCAGGAACTTGTCAAAGACAGTTTGTTTTTAAAATATTTTTATACTAAAAACAAACAGAAAGAAATCTCAAATGAGTTTTTACAAAAGTACAATCTCTCTTTTCTATATGTAGTCAATAATTCTGGTGATTTGATTTGTACAACGGCTAAAAACAAAAATCTAAAAAGTTCTATTTCTGATATTCAAAAACTAAAAAATAAAAATACTCTTACTAAAGAAGTAGATTCTCAAGGCAATCACGCTGCCTTTACCTATGTTGCTGAAATAGATTCAGCACGTTTTTTGTATGCCGGGAAATATATTGACCAATCGACAACCTATCTTATTGAAAACATAAGTGATGCCTCTATTTCAATTAAATTTGCTGTTCAACCAAATTTGAAAGTAACTGATAAACTCCTAAAAAATGAAAACGGCTATCAAGCAGTTCTTCTATATTCTTCTGCTGAAAAAATACTCATCACACTAAAATTCCCTTTTGATAATAACAGCCTATTCTTTACAGAAACAGTTCAAATCATTTCTTGGACTACAATGGTAATGATTTTAATAGCTATCCTGATTGGGTTATATTTTACCGGAAAGACAAAAAAAGAGATAGATAATTTACGATCGGCATTTGCAGAAGTTGCTAACGGAAATTTTGATACAACTGTTATGGCTTATGAAAAAAGTGAGTTTTCAGAACTTGCCGATTCATTTTCTGAGATGGTGACAAAATTAAAAACAACTCAATCAAAACTTGCAACTGTTGAAAAGATTGCTGCATGGGAAACAGTCGGCAGAAAATTGGTTCATGAGATAAAAAATCCACTGACACCAATTTCAATTGCCGCGGATGACTTACGTTCTTCATATTATGAAAAACTTCCTGAATTTGATAAAACTCTTGACGAAACAACATCGACGATAAAAAAAGAAGTCAGACGAATGACACTGCTCTTAGATGAGTTTGTCTCATTTGCCCGTATGAAACAATCGGTATTAGAAAGTGTATATTTTTCTGAATTTATTGATTCTATAAAAAAGATCTATTTAAAAGAGATAGAACATTCAAAGTTGACAATAAACAACGAAACAGGAAATATCACCACCAAACTGGACAGAGACACATTGACACAGCTTTTTATTAATCTCATAAAAAACGGATTTGAATCAATTGACAGAGCAACAGTTACTGTAACGATAACTAAAGAAGAGAACAAAATTAAAATAGTTATTTCAGATAACGGACCGGGGTTTTCAGAGACAAAACTAGAAAATTCGTTTATGCCTTTTGAAACAACCAAAGAAAACGGTTCGGGATTAGGTTTGGTTATCTGTCATCGGATTATTTTAGACCATAACGGTACGATGACATTACAAAACAGAAAAAATGGAGGTGGCGAAGTTGTCATTACTTTGCCAATAACATAATGGCACGAGTATTAGTTATAGATGATGAAGTACAAATCAGGTCATCGTTAAAATCGGCATTAGAACGCCGTTCGCATGAATGTGTCACTGCTGAAAATTTAGAGCAGGGCAGACAGTTTTATAAAGCAGGGTTTGATATAATATTTTTAGATGTTCTGCTTCCTGACGGAAACGGCGTGCAGCTTCTTACTAAAATTTTGTCAGAGAATCCAAATCAGCTTATTGTTATGATTTCCGGTCATGCTGATATTACAACGGCTATCAATGCAATTAAAATTGGTGCTTATGATTTTATTGAAAAACCTTTGTCGTTAGACAGGGTTCTTATCACTATAGAAAATGCTATGCAAAAAGAGAATCTTGTAACGGAAAACAAACGGCTTACAACGATGGTGTATGGTTCTTTTATTGGAGAGTCTCCAAATATTCTCAAACTCAAAACCGACATTGCCAAGTCCGCCCCACGCACAACCCGTTTTTTAATCTCCGGCGAAAACGGTACCGGCAAAGAGTTGGTCGCTCACATGACACATTCTCACAGTCAGTTTTCATCCGGTCCGTTTGTGGCGGTAAATTGTGCGGCACTTCCATCGGAACTGGTTGAGTCGGAACTATTCGGACATACAGCCGGAGCTTTTACCGGTGCATCAAAAGCCCGTAAAGGTAAATTTTTAGAAGCTGATAAAGGGACAATATTCTTAGATGAAATCAGCGAAATGCCTCAAGAAGCACAAGCAAAAATTTTACGGGCAATTGAAACAAAAACTATAATGCCTGTCGGTTCTGATAAAGAGCAGAAAATTGAATGCAATATTATCGCTGCCTCAAACAAAGATCTTTTACGGTTGGTCGCCGAGAATAAATTCCGTGAGGATTTACTTTATCGATTAAATGTTGTGAAATTTGAAATACCTCCGCTTCGAGAACGCAAAGATGATATTATTTTGCTTGCTGAATATTTTTTACAGCATTTTGCCAATGAAACGAAGTCGGCGGTAAAAAGACTAACACCTGAAGCAAAACTTTATTTGGAAGCATTTGACTACCCCGGTAACATACGGGAGTTAAAAAATCTTATGGAGAGAATAAATATTTATTGTGACAATGAAAATATAACAAGAGAAGATATTACAGAAATTCTTCCGTATGTTCCAAAAATTCAGATAACAAATTTAAAAGATGCCGTTTCGGAATTTGAGAAAAAACAAATAGAAGCATCGATAAATCGTCACAACGGAAATATTTCAAAAACCGCTAAAGAACTTGGACTGGAACGGTCTCATCTGTATAAAAAGATGAAAAAGTTAGGAATAGAGTAGTTTAGAAATTAATTTTAGATGTTTCACATATTTCGGTGAAAGCATTTAATGATGTAATCGCTCATTCGTCACAGCCGATACTTGCATCGCATTCCAACGCTTATGCTTTGTGTAGTCATGACCGCAATTTAAATGACAAACAATTAAAAGCACTGGCTGATAATGACGGAGTTGTCGGGATAAATTTTTGTCCTATGTTTTTATCAGAAAAACTTAATAATGCTTCTGAAAGATTTTTAAAAGAAAATGCAGAAGAATACAAAAAAGCAATTCTGCCATATTCTTCAGAAACAAATGAAGAAAAATATCAAAAGACCTTAGAACAATTTAAACCATTTTATGACAGATGGAAAAAAGTAGTAGAACCGTATGCTGTGACTATTGCAACTGTCTGTGACCATATCGACTATATTAAAAATCTAATTGGGACTGACTATATCGCCCTTGGGTCTGATTTTGACGGTATTCTATATACCCCGACAGACCTTAGTGATATATCGAAAATGCCGTTAGTTACCAAAGAACTATTAAGACGAAATTATACAAAAAAAGATATACAAAAGATTTTAGGTAAGAACTTTTTGCGTCTATTTAAAGCGATAACCAATTAGTTTTTACTTAGGTCAATAAGATAGGCAGGATTAACCTACTTTTTTACAAAAATATCTCTTTGAAATGAACAATTTTTTCGTATACATGTTACAAGTTAGTAATAGGAATTTAAGTTTAAATAGATTCCAACAATAAATGATGTTTGTGTAATAAAATATAAGGATACATGAAGATGACAAATCAGTCGCCTTTTGATAAACAAAGCAGCCCCGGTCTTTCCGGTGTTAAAAATATTATTGCTGTTGCCTCCGGTAAAGGCGGTGTCGGCAAATCAACTGTTTCAGCAAACCTCGCTGTAGCTTTAGCACAAGCAGGTCATAAAGTAGGACTTATGGATGCTGATATTTATGGTCCCTCACAGCCGGGAATGTTCGGTTCGGACAATGTGCAGCCGGAAGTTATCAATAATTTGTTAAAGCCGAAGAGAAATCATGGGGTCGATTTTATTTCTATGGGTCTTTTAGTTGGTGATGACACCCCTGTTATTTGGCGGGCTCCGATGGCGATGAAAATGATTCAGCAGTTTATCAACTCGGTTATGTGGGGTGAGCTGGATTACCTTTTAATTGATTTACCTCCGGGAACCGGTGATGTACAATTGACCCTTGCCCAACAGGCATCATTAACCGGTGCAGTTATTGTAACTACTCCTCAACAGGTTGCTTTGGGTATTGCCAAAAAAGGTCTCAAAATGTTTGAACAAGTGAAAGTTCCTATTGTAGGCATTATTGAAAACATGAGCGGTTTTACCTGCAGTCATTGTGGTGAATTAACCGAAGTATTCAAAGGCGGCGGCGGAAAAGAAATGTCTGAAAGTATGAATATTCCATATTTAGGTTCTCTTCCTTTAGACCCAGAAATTATGATGGCGGGTGACAACGGGAAACCGGTTTTGGTAAACAGTAAAGATACTCCGGCAGCAAAAGCATTACTTGCTCTTACCGAAAGTTTCAAAAAATCGATAGATGATAATTTGGCAAATATTTTAGCAGTAGAACCTACATCTATAGATACTGACAAAAATGGAAAGCTCGTAATTGTCTGGCCGGATAAACATGAGGCAATTTACTCTCCTTACAACTTGCGTATCAATTGCCCCTGTGCTTCCTGTGTAGATGAAGATACCGGTAAGAAAATTTTAGATGACAGTTCGGTTCCGCTTGATATTAAAATAAGCTCGGTTAATAAAGTCGGACGATATGGGCTGGCAATCGGTTTTTCCGATGGACACAGTACCGGTATTTATATATATGAAAAACTGCGTTCATTATGTGAGTGTTCATCATGTGTTGGCGAGAAAAAAGAAGATTCGTTTTCTATTTAGATAAAGGATATAATCATGGGTGAACAAAAAAAAATAAATATTACCGGCGAACCGTCTTTAGATCCGCAAGTATGTAAATTTATTGTCGACTATCCCCTGTTTGAAGGTAAGAGCTGTAACTGCCGTACCATAGACATGGCAAAAGGCTCTCCATTATTGGAAGCTCTTTTTGCTATTGATGGTATCAGCCAAGTCATGGTTTCAGATTCCACTCTAACTATTGCAAAAAGAATCAGCGATCCATGGCCGCTTTTGGGAAAGCAAATTGGTAAAGCAGTTCGTGATACTATCAATTTAGGTGTTACTCTTATAGCAGACACTGCCGAAACAATGAAACCTTCAGAGCAGGATATCAGAAATAAAATTGAAGAACTTTTTGAGAAAGAAATAAATCCTCAGATTGCTTCTCACGGCGGATTTGTTGAACTTGCCGATGTTGAAGATACCAAAGTTTATGTTCGTTTGGGTGGCGGTTGTCAGGGCTGTTCATCGGCAAATGCAACTCTTAAACAAGGTATTGCAAAAGCAATTCATCAGATATTACCGGAAGTTACTGAAGTGTTGGATGCTACCGATCATGCATCAGGGTTAAATCCATACTATCAATAATTAGTTTGAAAATTCATTAAAAGCGTATGTTAATAAAAGACATACGCTTTTTTATATTAATAAAATCTAAATAATCTCGATATTTTAGAAGCTGATTTTTTTTATTTCAGCTGTTTTTTTTGGATATACTTTTTACCTGACAATCCGACAATATTAATGTAACATAAAATAATTAATAATTTGATAAGAGAGCATTCAATTATATGTGCGGAATAGCAGGTTTTTTTCAATTACAGGGACAGTCAGAACCAAATGTTGACTTAATCAGCAAAATGATCAAGATTATTGAACATCGTGGTCCTGATGAATATGGTGTTCTTTTTGATGAAAAAGCTGTTTTGGGACATGCCAGATTATCTATTATTGATTTGGCGGGCGGTTCACAACCATTGAGCAACGAAGATAATTCGGTGTGGATTGTGTTTAACGGTGAAATTTATAACTATATAGAACTCAGAAACGAACTTGAAAAAGCCGGACACAAATTCCGCACAAATTCTGATACCGAAGTTATTGTACATGCCTACGAAGAATACGGCAGCGATTGTGTAAAACATTTTAATGGGCAGTTTGCCTTTTGCCTTTATGACAAGAAAAACGGGTCACTCTTTTTAAGCCGTGACCGTTTTGGTATACGCCCTCTGTTTTATACTATGCAAAATGGTAAATTATATTTTGGGTCTGAAATAAAATCTATCTTTTGTGACCCATCTGTAAAAAGAGCTATCGATTTAGAAGGACTCGACCAGCTTTTTACGTGGTGGACAACAGCTCCACCTAAAACTCTGTTTAAAAATATATCAGAGCTTGCGGCAGGACATTCTTTAATTATCCAAGATGGGAAAATTACAGTAGAAAAATACTGGGAAATTGACTATCCCGAAACATTTGACTATACCCGTTCTGTTGATTCGTGGGCTGAAGAAATGCACGCACTACTTGTTGATTCTGTCCGTTTAAGACTTCGAGCCGATGTCCCTGTTGGGGCGTACTTGTCAGGCGGGCTTGATTCTGCTGTGACAACTGCTTTGATTAAAAATTTCACTGATACAAAAGTAGAAACATTTTCTATCGCTTTTGAAGATAAGGCATTTGATGAGTCGGTATACCAAACTCAGATGTCTGATTTTTTAGGTACTAATCATCATGTCATAAAATGTAATTATAAAGATATAGCCGAAAATTTTCCGACTGTAATTTATCATACCGAAAAACCGATTGTCCGAACCGCTCCTGCGCCTCTCATGCTGTTATCAGGATTAGTAAAGCAAAACAATTTTAAAGTTGTGTTGACCGGTGAGGGTTCTGATGAAATAATAGGCGGCTATGATATTTTCAAAGAAACGCTTATAAGAAAATTTTGGGCAAAATTTCCAAATTCAAAATTCAGACCGGTAGCTCTTCGCAAATTATACCCAACTCTTCCGGTTTCTCAAGCTGACACCGGTGCATATTTAGGAGAATTTTATAAATCAGGGTTTTCAGAAATTGATAAGTATTATTTTTCTCATATCCCCCGCATGAACACCACTACAAAAGTAAAAATGTTTTTTACCCAAGATGTCAAAGAAACTTTAAAAAACGCATCTGCCATTGATGCTTTTGGTATTGATTTACCTGATAATTTTGCAAACTGGCATCACCTATCAAAAGCACAATATGTAGAGGCAAAATCACTTATGGCAGGATATATATTGTCATCACAGGGCGACAGAATGTTGACCGCAAATTCAATTGAAGGACGGTTCCCGTTTTTAGATCATCGCTTTGCCGAATTTTGTGCAGCTATTCCCCCCGGACATAAGATTTTTGGGTTGAACGAAAAATATATTCTCAAAAAAGCGATGGAAAAAGAGCTTCCTAAAGAAATCACAGAAAGAGTCAAACAACCATATATGGCACCTGATTCAAATTCGTTTGTCCAACACGACTCTCCATCTTATATACAGGATACTCTTTCTGAAAAATCATTAGACACCGCCGGACTTTTTAATCCAAAAGCAGTCAGTCGTTTGGTTGCTAAATGCACCAAGATGGCAGATAAACATCTTTCCTTTAAAGATAATATGTCGTTTATCTCTATTCTTTCAACACAACTGCTGCATAACAAGTTTATTGAAAATTTTGAAATTCCAAAATCACTTAAAAAATCTGAGATACAAACATTCATTGATTTACGATAGATTATTCAATGATAAAAAATCTTTTTGAGTATTCTTTCATCCTATCGGGGATATCAAGTTCTTGACGTTCCTGCTCTGAACAAATTTTTGTTCGTATTGAATCAGACTCACCATTGAGAACTTTTTCTACCCAATCCTTTTCAAGCAGGAGAACTTTCCCCAACGCAACAAATTCTATCCCCTGTTCTAAGACTTCAACTGCCTGTCGGGGCATCATAATTCCACCCACACCTATAACAGGCATATAGGGAAAAGCTGATTTTATCATATAGGTAGGATTAGTTCCTTTTGGAATATTGTTTCTCAGATTTTTATGATAATCCCATGAAGAAACGTGGATAATATCAATTCCATAAGGAACTATAATTTTCAAAAAATCGATTGTATCTTTTGTTGAGTATCCCAGCGGGTCGGACTCCTCCGGTGAAATACGATATGCTATCGGATAGCTCTCACCTACTTCAGCACGAACAGCTTTGAGAAGCTCCCTTGAAAACCGAGAGCGATTTTCAAGTCTGTTTCTCCCCGGCAGGACAACATTGCCGCCCCACTTATCTGTTCTTTTATTTGTAAAAGGAGAGAAAAACTGCTGGAGTAAATATGTGTTGGCACCATGCAGCTCAATACCTGAAAACCCTGCCTTTTTGGCACGACCGGATGCTTTGGCAAACGATTCAATAATCATCCAAATCTCATCTTCAGTCATCTCTTTGGGAAGTTCTGATGTGCCGGTTCGATTTTTGCAGGCAGAGGGGGCAAGAGGTGCTTGGTTTGTGTAGATTTCTTTGGATGCGTTGCCTCCATGATGAATTTGTAAAAACGAAACAGCACCATGTTTGTTAATAGCTTCAGAAGTCCGCAAGAGCGAACTTAAAAGAGAATCATTGTCACACCCTACCTGACGTTCAAACGCTTGACCGCTTTTATGGCAATAACAGGCAGGAGTTATTATCGTTCCGATACCGTCTTCTGCCCGTGCGGAGAGCATTTTTATTTCCTGCTTAGAAAAAGAACCATCAAGTTCGCCTGAAAAAGTTGTCATCGGTGCCATAACCAAGCGGTTCTTCATTGTTATTTTTTTAAGCTGGGCAGACTTGAATAATTTTGAATATTTCATAGCTGTAAAATGTGTTTGTTATCTTAAATTGTCAATGATTGAATAATTGAATAGCAGAATTAATTTTCAGTTTGTGCGTCAGCAGATTTTGAGGATAAGATAAAATTAATATCTTCTATAAATGAACCGCCCTCAATCGGTTTAATTTCAAAATCTATATATGGAGGATCTGAAATATAACCGTATTTATCGAGTTCTTTTTTATCAAGATAAACTCGGTAGGAACCCGGAATAAGACCGAGATAATAAAAATCACCGGAGTTAAATGTAGGTAGTTCGATAAGAGTTTCTTTTGAGAGATTCATAACAAATACTTTAAACCCGCCAAGCCCCGTAGTGATAGCTCCCAGTCTGCGTTGTACTCTTCCACTGAGTTCACTGGCAGTTACAATCGGTACTTTGATTGAGGTGACTACATTAGGGTTTATTTTCACCTTGTAATTTTCATGAGTCGGCTTCAGCATCGGGTCATCAAGTGAATACTTGTCGATTTGAACAGTATACTCTTCGTAAGGGCGTAAATTATTATAGAAATATTTTCTTTGTGTAGTTCCGCCTGTTATATTCACTCTGGCACCTTTGATTTTTGCCCTCAGACCGTCAAGATATTCTTCGCCATTGTCCATCACTCCGTTGTAGTTATTATCTAAAAATGGTTTTACGACAGCTGCTCCAAAACCGATAGAATTTTTTCTATCAAAGTGGAAAGAACCATTTTGCGAATCATACCTTATAGAACCTTTTTGCATTTGATTATATGAGACAGATTTATCATTTTTTGACACTCGTGAGGTAAAGTCGGCAAATGGTTTCAGCAAATTAACCGTTATCAAAAAGGTATTTGTTTTTGATTGATTGTTTCGTTCATAGGAAAAACCTAACTGACTTGTACGAAAAATTCTTTTGGCAAAAAAGATTCCGTATTTTTCAAGTATGCCTGTCGAGTGATTATAATCGACTCTAAATTGCGGTCGGATAAATTTTATTAAATTTGTTGAAAGAAGTATTTGACTGGCGATTGAGCTTTCAGATTGAAAAAATGAATTATTCATTTTGTACTGTCCAATATATGTGAAATAAATCGGATTAGCAGAGATATTGAACCCATAGTTCATATTTGTTGCTGATGACAAATCATAGCTGTCATGAGAAATATTATACCGCAGACCGACATTTTGTCCGAAAATTTTCAACGGAGAGGATAATGAAAACTGTACATTATAATTTGTTCCTAAAGGATTTTTTATCGGATTTTCATAAAATTTTGAAAATGCAATATTAAGATTTAATATCGACGGAAACGAATAATTTAATCTTGCTCTGTTCACATAATTAGGAATAAGGGCAGAATTAAATGTCATATTACTGAAAATTTGATAGGTTGCATCAAAGCCAAAAAGTGGTTTTGAGTTTTCATCAGAATCAAGCGGAATTTCACTGCTTATTCCGACTGTTATTTTATTTGTAACACCATATAAAGAATTCGTCTGTATAAAATTTTTCTTCAGTTGGTTTTCAAATCCTTCACCGGAAGCAATGGCATATTCAAATTCTCCTTTAGGGATTAATGAATAAGGTATTCTTGCAATATGTTCCTTTGTTTGATATTCACCGTTGGGACCATACATTTTCAATTCTATGTCAGATGAACCGTAGAAGATATCAGTCGTAAACTCATACATCCCCCCTGAACCGGTCTTCATATAATCAGTCAATTTATTATCAACATACAACTCAACTTCCCAGTCAGGTCCTATAAAATCTTTGATAAAAATAGTTTGAAAGAATTTCCGTCTCACCTGCGGTCGATTAGTCACCATGACACCTTTGACAGTTCTGCTCAAGGCACCGCCACCGGAGACATCACCGATTTCAGCCTGTGTAATATATTTACTCTTATTAAAAGCATAATGCCATTTGTAATTAAACTGATCAGATTCAAAAAGAGAACTGTTTACATCGCCAAAACTTCCTCCGGTACTGACTTGTAAATCTCCCCCTAAAGCCATGCCGCCAAAACGGAAGTTATAATAATGTTTATTACTGCCGCCAACAGGGTTAGTCGATAGAACCCAGTCTAAGGAACCTCCGCTTAAATATTGTCGGGTATAATTAATATCTATCACATCTTTTAAAGCAATTTCAGCTTTATCCAGTTTCTCACGGGCAATTTTTCGTTTTAGCTTTTGATAAACCGGAAAATTTTCATCAAGTCTTAGAAAAACCCGTAAAAGAGTAAAATCAAAATCTGCTTTGAGATTAAATATTTGATTAAAAGCATCAAGTTTTATATACAAATCATTTTCACCAAAATAATAATTAGAGGCAAGATATGGTATTTCTTCACCAAAAACTTTGATTTGGTTTTTCGCCATATCAAATTCAAACGTCTTATCTTTTGTGAGATAAAAACCGTCAATTTTTCTTTTCAAAAAGTCAGCCTTGATATTAATATCTAAAAGAGTAAAAACTTTTACCAACGGTAAATAGATAGTATTACCGTCATACATAACAAAAATATCAGAGACAACCGCTTTGGGAACTTCAAAAGAAATGACAATTTCTTCAAGTTCTAATTCAGGAGCCTGATATATCTGTGCGGTAATCTCTGTTGGCAAAAACAGAAACAGTATTGCCAATAATTGAGCTATCCGATTAGTAAAAATTTTCATTGTACTCTCTTACTAATTATTTAATCGTTGAGACTTATCAATTTAGAAAGATCATTACCAAAAACCATTTCATTGCTGGGGATATCTTTTCTTCCTTTATTCGTAACAGAAACAGCAACTGAATAAGGTTTTTTGAAATTACCCTCTGTAATAGGTAAAGTTACCCGTCGTTTTAAATCATTATAAACAGCAAGTTGGATATGATTTTTACTAATTTCTTTATTATCTGCATCTAACAAACGGCATTCAAGCAGTCCGACATAAGAGACATTTCCTTTGTTGGCAAAATCAATGATAACATCAACAGATGATTCATTCACTTTAATCTCGGTACCTTTTACTTCAACAGCAGCGACTAATTCTCCGGTACGATATTTGAGCATGATTGCGGTTCTCATAATCATATTCAGTTTAGTAGTAATCTGCTCAGCATCTGTGGCAGTTGGGATTGATGTTGCCCCTTCCTGCGACTGCACAACAACTCTTACCCAGTACTCACCGTCTTCTAAACCTTTTGGAGGTCTGGCAATAAACCGCACAACTTGTGAACCATTTGGCGGTATAATTAGTTTTCTCGGAAATGCTTTGATCCATCCTAAAGCAGAATGAGGGTCGGTAACAGCAGTATCTCTTAAAAAGATACTTACATTTCCTAAGCTGTCAGATTCCGGAATTCCATAGCTGAAACTAATAGAAACTTCTTTGGGGCTGTTTGACGGGTTTTGTAAATTCATCCGACCGGTTTTAGACCTTTCCTGCAAAACAATAACCGATGGAGCAACTAACACTCCGGCTACTAACTGTGACAAAGGAGCCGCTATAAGTACCAAAATAACAAAAAATCCCCATAAGGAATTGCGAGAGATCGGAAGAGCACACGTCTGAACTCCAGTCACACTGATATATCTCGTATGCCGTCTTCTGCTTGAAAAAAAAAAAAAAAGAAAAAAAAAGAA
>CALCCW010000367.1:0-10142 GCA_937900185.1 uncultured candidate division Zixibacteria bacterium
GACTATCATGTACTGCAATCATGCCTGAATTAACTTCAATAGAATTTCCGGGTAAACCGCCACTGTCAATAATTTGGGGAAATATTCCATTTAAATCAAATCCCAAAATCCCTGAGGTTCCTACGGTAAACATATAATTTTCGACGATGACAGCATCTACAACATTCTTAGGCATTGAAAGAACAGTGTCAATGAAGATATTCTCTCTATCTGTAAAGTCTAAGACATACAAATTAAGATCTACAAAAAGATAGAGAAAATTATTATTAAAAATTGATTCTGTGGCTGTACCATCTAAATTGATTGTCGTCAGGACTTCTTTATCATAAGATGGAAGAATCTTATAGACAGAACATACATTTTTACTGTCCGAAATTGCTGCGATAGAATCTTTTACTGAAAGTGATGTCATATCGGCAACAAATTTCCATTCATTCTCATACGCAATATACCCGGAATCAGAGACAGCATAGACTTCATACCTAAACGGATGTTCAATAAAAATCAGTGCATTATCATAAAGCTGTTCACCGGTATAATACATGTCTCTTACTGATACTGTCGAGACAAGAATGGGACTTTCCAATTGAGCAGAGTCGGGTTGGTCGGCTTGTGTTATAATAGCCAGTCTACTGATATCAGGATAAATGACAAAAAGCGAATCTCCGTTATGCTCTATCTGTCCTGAATTGTTAAGATTTTCGTAGAGAGAATGGCTATATGACATATATCCGTTAGAGTCACTTGTAAACAGATGTATTGGTTCACCGCTTAAACTCATATAAAGAGTAGAATCTTGTAAAATAATATCATTGATACTGCCATTTAATGCTAACCCATCTTGGATTGCAAGAGAAGTATCTAATGTTATAAATGAAAGCCCTCTGTCAAGAGTCGGGAGCATTAATATCTTAGAATTATCAAAAGGATTCAACAATCCTAATGGATTTAGATTTGTGAGAGGATAAACCGAAATATTAGAATAATCATATCTGTGTATAATTGTAATTTCACGTTCGTCAGTAGTTACCAACAGTGAATCGGTAGAATACAGATATTTTACTTGACTTAAATCTATGAGAGAGTCTACAATATTATTACCGGATGGTCGATTAAAATCACCAACTAAAAATCCTCCGTTAATAAGATGCAGATAAAATAATGAGTCAACTTTTGTATATGCAAACGATCTCAAGGGTACAAAAAGATATTCGTCAAAAGTTCCAAATCCATCTCCGGTCAAGTCATACCGCAGAAGACCGTTATATTCATCTAAAGCATACAAATATTTGTCATCATGACTCATCTGGGTAACAAGAATCCCTGTCATACTTGAATCAATAAACTGTGCATGAGAATAGTCTTGTATTTTATACCGCAAGATACCATCATAAAAACCGGCGATATAAAGAGAGTTATCTATCAGAGTATAATCGGCATAACTCCGCTGTAAATCAACAAACCCGAGATATTGTAATTCAGGAAGATTTTTCAAAGAGACAAAATAGAATTTATCATCTTGAGAATTAATAACTAAAATAGAGTCTTCTAATTTTGAAGTTTTATATTCAAGCATTGGAATATTTTCACTATAGAGGAACCGGTACTGACGCAGCATCGCATCATAAACAAACAATGAGACTTCCTCGCCAGAAGCGGAGACTAAAAAACTGTCGATAGTATGTACAGAGCCGATTGACGATGCTGTAAGTAATGTCTGGTCAGGGATTTGTTTAATTTCAGCCTGTCCGACAGATGTAAGCATTATAAAAAAGAGAATAAAAATATATTTTTTCATTTTAGAAGCACCATTTTTTTTGTAAAAGAATTATCGGTAACTTCAAGACGGTACAAATAGATTCCTGAAGCATACTGTTCACCATTAAATAAAACAGTATGCAGTCCTGCATCATAAACGCCCTCAGCTAAATTTTGAACTTCTTGTCCAAGAATATTAAAAACAGTTAATTTAATTTCATCTTTTTTGGGCAGTTCAAATGAAATAGAAGTAGTGGGATTAAACGGATTTGGATAATTTTGATCAAGAGTAAATAATTTAGGAAGATTATTTTGTGTATCATGTATATCGGTTGCAATATCATTTGAAATGAACTTGTTTGAATTTAAATTATCCACCAAATACCTAACTTTATTTTTACCATTATTATATGATACATCGAAATCCCAAACTAAAACATCTGAGTTATCACTTAGTAAAATAAGCTCAACTAAACCGTCAGAATCTAAATCATCAACCAGTGGAGCAAATTGTGTTGAAAAAACTTGATTATGTAAAGCCGGCGTTTCAGATGGCCAACCGGGGATAGGATTCAGTTTATTATCTAAGATATGAAGTTCTTCCGGTCCTGAACCCGGGAGAATGAATCCTGAACGAAAGATAATTTCCGGGAACTCATCACCATACACATTTGCCGCCACAGGAATTCCAAGAGTGCCAAACACAGTGTAGGCAGCTCCATAAGGAGCATTTGATTGCTGTTGATATGGGGTTCCGTCAGAATTAAAAATAAACAGATGAGCTATATCAAACCAAAAAGCAGTAAACATGATTTCAGGAACGCCGTCTAAATCTAAATCTGCTAAAGTAATCGGAGAAATAAGCCATCCAAACAACTCATCAAGAGTAACCGGCCATCCGGGGTAATCTGCAGTCATATTCGTTTTAACCCATAGAGTCGTAATATTTGAGGTATCACTTCCCAATGAAATTATCTCCGGTCTATTATCATTATCAAAATCAGCAAGAGCTGTTCCATGAACATCTGACTCTAAAATAATAACCGGATCAGTTTCAGATAAAAGCGGTAAACCTGTTCTCCCATCAAAAAGTCCTACACCGGCATAAGGTTCGGGAGCAGTATATGAAGACACAACTTCAAATAAGCCGTCATTGTTAAAATCTACAGAAGATACAAAAGGTGAAGATTGACCTCCCTTTGCAAAAAAGTCAGCTAAACGAGGATTTAAGACAGCATAATATCCCTCTAGTGAATAAAAATATGAATCGCCGTTAAATTCATACGCTAAGATTTCACCCATTGTATTTATAATAACAATTGCCGAATCTTCCCCTGCCCCCAGTCTTGTGACAGTCGGGTTTGGAAATCCATGCCCAAAAGCAATCATTCCTGTTTTACAATGCTGCGGCCATCCCTCTGCGATAGTTCCATCATATTTTACAACATAAATTCCAGTGTCGGAAGTAATAATGATTTCATCAAAACCGTCACGGGTAACATCATAGACAGCAGGCATACAGCGAACATCAATTCCTGCAAGAGCCGGAAAACCATCAAGTAATTCTCCATGTGCATTAAAGCCAAAAAGCCCATTGCCTGAGGGAATATATATTTCTTTAAGGTTATCATGATTCAGATCTGCGACAAAAGGGCTTAAAGAAGTATTTGTACCAATTGATTGGGGCCATCCTTGAGCAAATACCGAGAGAATTCGAAATGCAGCCGAATCAATAAGAGTATCTGATTGATAGAAACCATAAAGATACATTTTATAATCACCGGTATCAACCCCTGATATTTTCCAATTATACATAAAAGAGCCGTAGTATTCTTTTGTGTCGAAAAGTATAGTTCCTTGAGTTCCGTTTTGTGTGTAAATAATCAACAAAGAATCAAAATCGGGACCATACGCATCTCCTGAGATAAGAATACCAAAATTGACAATATCATTATTTGATGGGGATGTTAGTTGTAGTTTTCTTTGACGAATATTATAAAAATCGGTTACAACCTGATTCCCCAATACGTCAATAAGTTTGAGATAGATATGACCGTTGGCAAATGTTGAATCGATTGTAAAAAGCAGAGAATCATTTGGGACAGTAGAGCCATTTGCCAAGAGCAGCCAAGAGGTGTCCTGCCCTACGGCATAGTACAACATCCATTCATCATTGTATCCGCCTGTTCGGTTTACTTTAATCGGAATATCAGTTGTATATCTTTCTTTTTTTTCAGGAGAACTAAAAAAGAGCCCTTCCGGTTCAAGCAGTGAAAGAGAATTATCAATATTTAATAATCCATATCCCGAAAGTGTATCATATCCAACTAAACTATCACCTTGGTTAAACGGGTCAACAAGGTCAACAGCACCATTGATAAGTATCTCTTCAAGTTGTGAGACTGACAGTTCCGGTTTAATAGACCAAATAAGAGCAGCAGCACCAGCAACCACCGGAGTAGACATTGAAGTTCCATCGGAGAGATAGTACAAAGAGTCATTACCAATTATTCTCACAAAAGGTTCATTGCTTGGACTTGGAGCATATAGATCGGTACCGGCACCTCTGATAGATAAGATATCTTCACCCGGGGCAACAATATCAATATGAGGACCAAATGTCGTAAAATAAGTCAGAAATCCATCGGAGTTACTTGCAGCAACAACAAATGCTGAATCAAATCCTGCCGGAAAGAAAATGTCGGTATTTCCGGTATTACCGGGGGCAATACAGACAAAGACATTATTTGCTCGTGCATAAGAAAGAGCATCTTTTAAAATTGCTGATTCAAACGGAGTTCCCCAGCTGATAGAAATAATATCGGCACCATTATCAACGGCATAGATAATACCTTCGACAGCCACCGCAATAGTAAAATTTGGAAAAACTTTTAGAGGCATTATTAAAGAGTTCGGAGCAACACCGACAACTCCAACAGAATCGTTTTTGGCAGCTATTATTCCGGCAATATGAGAGCCGTGTCCTACGTGGTCAGTCGGATCGTTATCACCTACTTGATTAAAAAAGGCAAAATTATCACCTGAAATATCGAAACCAAGGGTATCATCAATATATCCGTTATGATCATCATCAATTCCATTAAGCGGGATTTCATCAATATTTTTCCAGAATTGCCCTTGTAATTCAGGATGGGTAATATCAACACCCGAATCAATAATTGCTACAACGATTTTTGTTTTTTCTGCGGGTGTATTGGTATAATAATCCGTCAGCCCGATATCAGCACCGGCTGTGCCTGATTTCATTACCAATTGGTCATTGTTGTCACCTTCTATTCTATCAATCCCATAATACATTTGACCGATATTGTGCAGATACCATTGATAGTCAAAAAGGGAATCCTGCGGGAATTCAAACATCTCTAAATAATAATTAGGTTCAATAATTTCAATATTCTGACTACCTATAACTGTTTCTATATCTGCTATTGTAATAGTAGAATCAGATGATGAAAAAAGATAGTAACTCTCCATAATATTCTGTCCGGACGATGCATTTTGAGACATTCTTGAGAGTTTTTTAAGATGGGCATTTTCTGCTGAAAGTGATATATTTGTTATAATTTTATCTGATGGGGCTGACTGAACTAATTTGATAATATACTGTCCCGGAACTTTTCCTTTTGCAAAAGATGACCTGCCTGTTATCAAGGCAAGAAAAATGATTATAGATAAATGTAACAACAATTTTCGATTCATATCTTTCCTATTGTAAAAGAGATGATAAGATTTATATCTTTTACTTAGAATATAAACGTTTTTAGCAGTAATTATGTTTAGCACTACCTGTAAGATACTCTCAATCAAAAAGTTGTCAAGAAATTGCTTTACATGAAAGATTTCGGAGAGAAATATATAGTAAGATTTATCTTAGAGCTTTTTTATCTACTTTTCCCGCTTGGGATTTGGGAAGATTTTCTATAAACTGTACATATCTCGGTACTTTGAATTCCGGTAAAAGAGTCCGCACATATTTTTGAATCTCTTTTTCATCAGCTTCTTCCCCGTCACGAAGCACAATAACCGCTTTTACGGCTTCACCAAAGATATCGTCATCTACTCCAAAAACAGCAACTTCATGAATTTTGCTGTTTGAGAGTAGTGTTTCTTCGACCTCTTTTACAGAGATACGATTTCCGCCGGATTTTATAATCTCTTTTTTACGACCGACAATGTATAAATAGCCGTCATCATCACGTTTGGCTAAATCTCCGGTGAACAACTTCCCGTTTTTAAGAACTTCTTTCTCTTCATCGGGTTGGTTCCAATAACCAAGCATAACAGAATCACCGCCGACAACAATTTCACCGACTTGATTCTCGGAAACTTCGCTTCCGTTCTCATCTAAAAGTTTTACCTCAAGACCGTTTACTTCAATACCGATTGAACCTATTTTAGTTAAAACTTTTTCAGGAGGCAGCCATGTTATTCGAGGAGAAGCTTCAGTTTGTCCGTACATAATATATAACTCTTTCTCAGGAAAAGCATCAACAACTCTTTTAATAATATCCGGTGCCATAGCTCCGCCTGCCTGAGTCATATATCTTAAGTGAGGAAATTTCCGTTCGGTAAATGTTGATTTATTTAAGAGAATCAAAAAATTTGAAGGTACTCCGGAGAGACCGGTAACTTTTTCTTTTTCCATCGTATCAAGAATTGTTTCGGCATACATAAACCTGTTATCAATCACAAGAGTTCCGCCGGTTGCGATATGAGTCAGCATTAGAGAATTTCCGTAGATATAATAAAACGGCAAAATAACCATTATTGAATCAATTTCTGTCAGTTTTAAATATTCAATTGTTCCTATAGTATTAGATAGAAGATTTTTATGCGAGAGCATAACTCCCTTTGCCTCACCTGTGGAACCTGATGTATAAAACATGGCAGCAAGTTCATGGGGAGCATTATTTGCATCATCCCAATGAATAGGATTGGTAACTTTTGGAAGTGTTGTCTGAGTAGGCGAATTTAAAATCTGCTGTAAATCATAGTAGGTTATAGACTCTGATTTCAGTTTAAAATCTTTTTCAGAGATAATATGAGACAAACCGTGCTGCATCTCATACAATTTTTTAAAAATCCGTTGAAATTTAAAATGGGCAAAAAGAAGATGAATCTCTGAATCTTTTAAAATAGTCAATAACTTTTCAGGATGAAGCGATGTATCTAACGGAACAACCGTACAGCCTGCTTTTGTAACGGCAAAATATGCTGTAACATAATCTATGGAATTTTCCAAGAACAAACCGATACGGGAATTATTCGGGAGATTCAGCGATATAAGATAGTCTGAAAGCGTGATGACATTTTGATATAATTTTTGATAAGTGATAGAGTCATCATAATAAATAACCGCCCTGTTTGTTGGGAACAGAGCGGCTGATTTTTCTAATATTTGAAAGAGATTCATTGTACCAATAGCAATTTATCCGTTTACTTTTTTACTGATAAAAGCAACTAAGTTATCAACAGAATCGAGATTGACCGGAGTCATTTCTTCATTTTCAATTGCAAAGTCAAACTTTTCTTCGATAAATCCGGTAACTTCGAGAATTCCGGTTGAGTCAACAATACCTGTCTGCATAAATGAATCAGAATCGGTAAAGCTATCGGCTCCTTCGCCAAATAAAAAAGTATCAACAATAAATTCTCTAATTTCTTTTTTGAGTGTGTCTTTATCCATTTTTTTGTTCTATCCTTTTATTTCTAAAGGCTCCATACGTAAATATTCAGTTGCGGTGATTTTTCTTTGAATGTTATAAAATGCTCTTTCAACTTGTTCAACAGTAAGGTCAAGTACTTCGGCTGCTTTTTCTTTTGGCACACTGTTTTCCATGGCATGCCATAACATATCCATGCGGTAGAAATCAAGTCCATAGAAAAATTCTTCCTGAGTAACTTCTGAACTGTATGTATCAGTAGTTGGAATACGATTAATAATTTCATTTGGAACACCTAAATATTCGGCAAGTTGGAATACTTGAATTTTATACAGATGGGCTATCGGTTTCAAATCTGTTCCGCCGTCGCCGTATTTCACAAAAAATCCCTGCATATGTTCATCTTTATTACCTGTTCCCATGACTGCCCAATTTCTTTTTTCGGCATGGTAATATAGCGTTGTCATACGCAGACGCTGTTTATAATTTGTTGCTGCGACCACTTGCAAATATGGTTTTAGAGGAAGGCGTTCTTCTCTTATCTCTCCACTGTCTGTTTCAACAACAACTGTAAAAAAGTTGAATGTCTCTTTTTCTAAAAGATTAGTCGGAGTAATAATTTTTGATTTCCACGTTGGTTTATAATCAGGGAAGACTTGTTTTATTGCTTCATCCCGTTTGTCATAGACACCTAACCCCTCACAACCTTTGTAGATTGATTCAAGAGTAGTGTCAAACCCAAAATGGTCAGCTAAGACTTCAGCAAGAGATTTGCTTTCGTCGGCTGAGTCTTTTTCCGGCATCATAACACCGAACACTCTTTTTGGTCCAAAAGCTTTCACACAAAGAGCAGCAACAACCGAAGAGTCTATACCGCCCGAGATTCCGACAACAGCACCTGTTTTGTGCAGGTCATTTTTTAGTTGAGAACGGATTTGTGTACAGATAGTATCACACACTTTTTCCGCATCAATTTTTAAAATATTTTTATGAAATTCCAAAATAATTGCCCTTTGTTCTCAAGTTAGTTAGAGGCTGTTTTTTAAAAAATATAACTACATATCGTTTATACTATTATCGGTGAAAGTAACAGTTTCTTAAACTAAGTAAATTAAAAAATAAGCTCATTGGCAAGTGGTGAATATGCAACAAATAGCTTAATTCTCCTCTCTACACCTGAGCCGGAAAAACCGAGTATTTTAATTAAAGCATGAGTTTTTTCAAAAGTTGTCATAATAACCCAATCACCTTGGGTAACAACAATTTTGTTTTTTACTGCTAATTTATAATATTTACTGATTTGATTTCTCAAATCATGGAAATCGCCCTGAAAACGTAATTTTTCAAATTTATTAACCCGCAAAAATCCATCCAGATTATTTGGAGACGAGAGATAATCGACCCCATCTTTTGAAAAGAAGTATAAATCATTTAAATCATTATCAGCCCGAACATATTTGTTTGAATCAAATGAATAACCGTCATTATCAGATTTATATCTCACAGCAAGTTCAATCTCTACTCTTGGTCCGCAAACAGCTACAATTTCTGTAGACCTTTTTGATTCTGTTTGGTCAGGATTTACAATGCCGACAGAGACATAGTATTTTTTACCGTTTTCAAGATGTTCTGCTTGAAAGTTTTCAACACCATCTTCGGGATTAGTATCACCATCAAAAGGAACATCATTGTACGGCTTTGCATCACTGTTTTTTGATTCTGATATATAAATATTATATCCTGCAATAGTTTTATTGCAATTGTTTACCCAACTGATATTCATCATTTGGTCGTTTACATCAACAGCAACATCTGAAACGCCACAATCACCTTGTTCGGAGCTGATAGTGGTTTTCTGTGGCGGGCAGCCGTATAATAATAACCCTGATACAATGCAGCTTATGGCTAAAATCTTTTTGTTCATAAAACAATTAACTCCGTTTGTCTTGGAGAGAGAAATTCTCCACCTTTATTTGTAATCACAATATCTTCCTCAAGCCCTACACAACCAATTCCGGAAAGCATAATTTCTAATTCTAAAGTAAACACATTATTTTCTTCTAAAGGAATTGATGTTGAGTTGCCATACCTTTCCCATTGAGCTCCAATTAGTGCCGAGCCGTCATGTACATCTCTGCCCAACTGATGTCCTAAGGCATGTTGATATGTTTCATAGCCGTTTTCTTTGAGCATTTTGCGTGCTTCTGTATCTATTTCATATCCTTTTACATTCGGCACACACATTTTTGATGTTTCTGTAATAATATTAACGACCAATTGAAATGCCTCAAGTAATTCAGGAGGGAGATTTTTCTCATTGGGACGTCTGAAATATGCTAATCTCTGAATGTCTGAACAATAACCTTTATGTTTTATACCAAAATCAACATGTAAAAGATCCCCGCCTGATAATTCCGCATCTGTTGGAAGAGAATGACCGGGTTTTGTTTTATCACCGGCATTGACAATAGTCGGAAACGACAATTTATCTTTTCCGTGCAGTATATAGTAATTGATGATAGCGGCAACCTGCTCTTCTGACATACCTGACTTTATGTCCTGCACCGTTTTATGCCAAACACCATCTGAGATCGGAAGAGCACACGTCTGAACTCCAGTCACACTGATATATCTCGTATGCCGTCTTCTGCTTGAAAAAAAAAACAACAGAATAACACATACATATGTTAATCAAAACCA
>CALCCW010000368.1:0-2732 GCA_937900185.1 uncultured candidate division Zixibacteria bacterium
CGACCTGAGACGAAACGGCATAACAGTTTACCTGGTTGCAACACTCTTTCCCTCCCGGCCGCTCTTCCGATCTGCGATATTGTTTTTTTTTTTTAATGATACGGCGACCACCGAGATCTACACTCTTTCCCTACACGACGCTCTTCCGATCTCTCATCAAAGATATTTCAGATGATTTATTTAATCTTGATATTCAGTTTATACTCCTTGGAACCGGTGATAAAAAATATCATAAATTGTTTACTGAGCTTGAAAAGAAATACCCCGACAAATGCAAAGCATTTTTAAAATTTGATAATTCATTAGCTCATAAAATTGAAGCCGGAGCCGACATGTTTTTGATGCCGTCAAAATATGAACCGTGCGGTTTGAATCAAATCTATTCATTAAAATACGGTACGATTCCTATTGTTAGAAAAGTCGGAGGTCTGGCTGATACTGTACTGCCTTATAATAATAATGATAAATCAGGAACCGGATTTTTATTTGACTCATACGACTCTGATGAATTACTTCAAACGATTAAAACTGCTGTTCATCTATATAAATCTCGCCGTAAATGGACAAAACTTATGAAAAATGCTATGGCATCAGATTTTTCATGGGATAAATCAGCCGAGCAATATTTGCAATTATTTGAAAGCTTGCTAAGCAGGAAACATGAAAAAACAGTATAAAAATATTTTATACATACTCCCCGGAATTTTTCTTTTTTCTTTTTTTTGTTACCAATTAAATTTTACTCAAGACGACGCATATATCTCATATCGTTTTGTTGAAAATTTTTTAAATGGTAACGGTCTGGTTTTTAACATAGGGGAGAGAGTAGAGGGGTTTACAAATTTCGGTTGGGTTCTCTATATGATTTTCTGGGGAAAACTGTCGATGAATTATATCCTCATATCAAAACTCACTGGCTATCTTTTTGGTATCGGAATTTTAGGACTCATATTTTTAATTACATCTAAACTTGAAGAATTCAAAAACAAATTATCATATATTTTATTATCTGTCTATTTAACCGCATGCAGTCAATCTTTGGCGTACTGGGCTGTAGCAGGACTTGAAACAACCGCTTTCGCTTTTTTTGCTCTCTTAGCATTATATCTATATTTACAAAAAAACAAATTGCTTCCTTTTGCACTCATAATTGCTGTACTGCTTCGCCCTGAAGGAGCATTAGTCGCAATTATATTAATACTGATTGAACTTATAACAACTCGTTCTTTTCCAAAATTCACTTTTAGGTCAGCTGTAGGAGCATTTGTTTTAGGACTGCCGTATCTTGCTTTTAAACTGTATTATTATGGTGATATCTTACCCAATCCGTTTTACGCCAAAACAGGTTTTTCTTATTTGCAATTGTCAAACGGGATAGAGTATACGTTACGTTTTTTGACTCATTATGGATTCTATGGTATTCCGATTATTTTTTCTCTTGTTATGTTTCGTAAACTTTCAAAGGCGTTAAAGGCAGTTGTTATTTTTACTTCTATCTACACAGTATATCTCATTTTAATTGGGGGAGATGTCTTAAAAGTACACCGCTTTTTTATCCCGATTTTAGGTTTATATGCAATGATTACAGTATTTTCTCTACAATTTATTTTACAAAAATTGAACAAAAAATTACGACAACCCGCTTTTATCCTTACCTCACTTGTGCTATGCGGATTGACTTATTATCTCCCAAATAAATTTGTAAAAAATTACAATCGTTTAGAACGACATTTTATTGAAAAAATGTCATTTATGGCTGACAGCATAAAAAGTCAGGACAACTCAAACTTTTCCGTTGCACTTCCGACAATCGGAGTATTCAGCTACAAACTTATCGGACACCATATTATTGATATGCTTGGACTCACCGATTCTACCATTGCCAAACATGCTGAAAAACCTATTGAGGGGATGTCATCTACTTGGAAAGAAAGCAAACATAACTCTGAGTATATCTTAAAATCTGAACCGGACTATATAATGTTTTCAACTGGCATAAAACCGTCAGCTCCGGCTGAAAAAGCTCTTATGTTGTATCCTCGGTTTTTACAATCGTATAACCAGTTAGGTTGGTACCAACAATCCAACCAGACCCGTAAAGGTACAGTTCAAATGGTTTTTAAGAAAAATGATACTTTACAAGGTGAAATTAAACCGACATATCCTCTTGAATTTGTAGACAATTATAAATTAGGCTTAGATGCGTATACAGCAGGAAACCAAAGAAAGGCAGTAGCATTTTTTGATAAAGCAATCAAAGTTTCACCTAAACCTATCTACAAATATCTCTTATACCAAAAGGGGTTTAGCCACCAGCTTGCCGGTGAACATAAGAAAGCAATGAAAATTTTCAATTATGTTATTTCTTTGGATTCAAGTATGTTTATGGCAAATAAATCTATGTATCTCTATGAATTACTAATGCATAATCAGGAAAAAGCTAATATTCATAAAAAATGGCTCCAAAAAATTGTCCCATGGTATTTTCCCCGTATTGATTCAACAGCTCAAATTGTTTTACGAAAGACTCAAAATCAAAGGCTCTGAATAATTTAGAGAAAACAAGTTGACAAAATCAATTTCCTTTATATATTTGTGAAGATCGGAAGAGCACACGTCTGAACTCCAGTCACACTGATATATCTCGTATGCCGTCTTCTGCTTGAAAAAAAAAAAACACCTCACACCCACACCCCCCCCCCCCCCTCCCCCCCTATCTATTCTCTCTACCC
>CALCCW010000369.1:0-2884 GCA_937900185.1 uncultured candidate division Zixibacteria bacterium
CTCTTCCGATCTGGATATCTTATTTCCCGAAGGGGATGCTGTAAACAAAGAAATTAGGGTTAATGGGAATAAATTTATTGTAATTGGTGTCTTGGATAAAGTCAGTTCTAATTTTGGTTCTGACCAAGTAAATAAACTGGTTGCAATACCTCTTTCAACATTTAATAAAATTTACCCATGGGAAAAAGAATTGTTCTTGGTTGCCAGAGCGATTTCCTATGACCAAATGGATGAAGCCGTAGATGAAATAACCGGAGTTCTACGCAATTTCAGAAAAGTACCTTTCAATAAAAAAGATAATTTTGCTTTGGCAACTCAGCAGCAATTTAAAGATTTTATTGGTGGTATTACTAATACTATTTATGTTGTTATGTTGGTAATTACATCTGTCGGACTTATGGTAGGCGGTATAGGCGTTATGAATATTATGCTTGTTTCAGTTACTGAACGAACCCGCGAAATTGGCATTCGGAAAGCAATTGGGGCAAAACGAAGCAATATTATATTGCAATTTTTAACCGAAGCAATGACACTTTCTGCAACTGGTGGAATTATAGGAATTGTTTTTGGTGTTGCTCTCGGGCTTATTGTAAACAGTATAGCGAGTTGGCCTTTATCTCTGCCTATTTTTTGGGTAATTGTAGGTTTTATTGTTTCGATGACAGTAGGACTTGTATCTGGTGTATATCCCGCTGTCAAGGCTGCCAGACTTGACCCTATTGAAGCTCTCCGTTACGAATAAATTCAACAATTCAACTACAATTTACGTCTATTTTTTATATTGTCCTTAGGCAACAATTATGTATAATATTGTAAGAGAAAAGAATAACAGTAAAAATAGCGAATGTATGAAAAAAGAAAAACTATTCATAGCAGTTCTCATATTTTTGTTTTGTGCGACCTTTGTATCAGCACAGATATTTAAATCTTCAAGAAACAACATTGAAGATAGTTTTTTTTCTGTTGATTATGCTCTTTTTAAAGCAGGTTCAGAAGATAAAACTGCACGTTTGGAGACTTATTATCAAATATTGAATGCTGCTTTGCATTTTGAAGAAGTAGGTAAAAGTTTTGAAGCAAAATATAAAATCACTGTTGAGCTATTTAAGGATAGTAAGAAGTATGACAGTTTCACTTACAGCCAGGTAGTAAGAGTTGCCAAAAAGTCAAAAACGACCTCAAGATTTGATTACCGTACAAATCAGGTGAATTTTTATACTGATGAAGGGAAGTATGAAATTATCGCCAAACTGTATGACCCTGTCTCCAATGAAGAAATAATCCGAAAATTTAAAGTTAAAGTTAAAAAATATAAAAACAAAAAACCAAGTATCTCAGACATTGAAATGGTACAGGGAGTGGCACCGATTACTGATAAAAGTACGGTTTTTGATAAAGGGGAGAATCAGTTGATACCGTCTGTCAGAAATAAATTTGGTATATCAGGTAATTCGTCAATATATTTTTATTTGGAATTATATCAAGGCTCTGAACAATTTTCTGAAGTTCGTGTTGAAACTGTTTTAAGGCATGAAGGGAAAGGAATGCTTTATAGAGATTCGCTTACTTCTGTTTTTCACAGTCCGATAGAAAGACAATTTCGAAAAATTTCTATTGAAGATCTACGTCCGGGAAAGTATGAACTTATTATCACATTGCGTGGAAAAAGAAATAAGAAAATTGCTGCCAAATATAAAGACTTTGAAATTGCATGGACACCGGAAGCACTGATAAGATATGATTACAAAAAGTTGGTGAAACAGATAGAACTAATTGCCTCTAAAGAAGAACTTAAAGGTCTAAAGAATAAAGAGACATATGAAGAACGATTAGCAGCATTTAATAAATATTGGGATAGTCAGGATCCAACTCCGGGTACTTTTGAAAATGAAGCAAAAAATGAATTTTACCGAAGGGTTGCTGTTGCAAATCACAACTTTTCATTCCTTTTTGGCAATGGCTGGAGAACTGACCGAGGAAGGATATATATTATGTATGGACAGCCTGACCAGATTGATGATTTCCCCGTTGTGTCTGACAGAAGACCTTACCAAGAGTGGTATTATTATCAAAACTCGAAATATTTGAAATTTGTGTTTGTAGATATAAATGAAGATGGTGATTATAGATTAGTGTATCCGTATGATGGATTATATCAGCGTCAGTAAAATGTAAGGAGCCGACAAGGTGAAAATGAGGATGAAATTTTTTTATATTATTTTAATATTATGTAGTGCTTTATCAAATTTTGCAAAAGCCTCTGAAGTAAATTTGGCAGATATCGCAGTATATGCAAATGCATCGGTGTATAACAACCCTGATCTTGATTCTGTTTCGTTAGTTGAGTTTCCCTTTACATTAAATAGAAATAATTTTGAATTCTATAAACCGGACTCTACCGACAGCAGATATTTTGCTCGCATTTTTGCTCATGTTGAACTTATGGATGTGAATGGTGTACCTGTTGATTCAACTAACACATTGTTTACGGTAGCTGTTGCATCGCTTGCTGATGCGAAGGCTGATGATTTTCGGTTGTTTCATAAACTATCTTTGTTTGTGAAGCCGGGTATATATTCAGCACGTGTTACTATTATAGATGTGGTCAGTAAAAAAAAAGGTGAGTATTATATTGATAAAATTACTGTTGAAAAAAGTTCTCACAATAACGGTGTAAATCTCAGTGTTTTAAACACAGCGTATAACGCTGAGCTTGTCGAGGGAGATACGACAAAAATAAATTCACCTCTTTTTAAAAACGGATATGATTTACTCATAGATCGGAAGAGCGTCGTGTAGGGAAAGAGTGTAGATCTCGGTGGTCGCCGTATCATTAAAAAAAAAAAAAAAAAAAATAATATTAAAAATAAAAAAATACTTGATG
>CALCCW010000370.1:0-4953 GCA_937900185.1 uncultured candidate division Zixibacteria bacterium
TCTCAAATGTGTTACCTTTGACTGCCGATACTCTTAACCCTGTTGCAAATCCTATCGGTCAATATGTCTTTTTGCAAGTATTTGATATGGAAAACTTAGGCTCAGATATAAACTTTAGGCTCTTTAATCGTAACGATAATCCTCCAGATACTAGAATCTTTGATATTGCCAATCAAATCCCTTATGTGAATTCAGTATTTTCTGGCGGTATTGTTACAGGAATAAGATTAAAATGGGAAGGTTCTGATAAAAAAGATTATGATGATTTAGGAATCACACCGCCTCCGTTTGATTTCGAGTGGAAGTTATTCGGACCTTTTACTGATAGTCTCATTGATTCTATCAATAGTACGCTTATTGAAGATGTTTTTGTAACTGAAGATGCCCAGATTTTACATTTGAATGATTCGCTTATTTTCTGTCAAACAATCAAGGTTGATACTGTACTTGATTCTCTTATTGATACGACATCTATCGTCATTGAAGTTGAAATATGTGACACTACAATTTTTGATTCTGCCTTTTTTGCTGATTTTACTTCATCAGCACGCTTTTCAAAAGAACAAATCTTGAATGTAGATGATTCTTTAATAAGTTCTAAACTTGTTACTAGTTCTTTTAACGGTGTTGATGAATGGATACAAAATACTACTGATACTATTTATAATGTGTATAAAGCAGATGCTCCAGATACTACCGTTGAATTGAATTTTATATTTTGGATTCGCTCTCGTGATGATGCTTTGGTTAAGGATTTGACTCCGTCATTTGTCACTTTTCCGGTAATTAATCCAAGGTATGAACGTGATGTTGCCGTGATAGATTTTACACCACGAGTTAGTATTACTAATAACCATGAAAGTTATAGGCATATTGATACAGCAAAATCATTTTGGAATAACATCATTCATAGATGGGGAGATTCCGCCGGACTAAATATAGTTTTTGATACAACCGCGTTTACAATCAAAGAAGACTCTATTCTGTTTAATAAAACAGGTATTGATTATATCCGTGCTTCTTTATATACTTCAGGTATCCCACTTGAATATTTATTAAAGCATAAAGTTTTGATTTTATATAATGAAAATTATAAAAGTTCAGGTTTTGTTGGATCTGGTCAAGTGAATTTTCCTGAAATATTGTCTGCGATGGATGCCGGTATAAATGTTTGGGCAGCATGGAGAAATCCTTTGTTTGTATTTGACGGAGATCCAAAACCCCAAATTATTATTGCACCGCCTGATTATACTCATTATTTTGGAGTAGTTAGTATGACGTATTCATCATGGTTTGCAAATGCTGTAATTACTGAAATTCCACCTGAGGATGCACCGAGAAATGAAGACTTTATTGGAACATATTCTATGGATGAGTCTGTATGGCCGAGTTTAGCTATTGATACAGCTCTGCTTCATGCGAGATTAAATTGGCACGAAATCGGTGCAAGTTTTGCCGCACCATATATTAAGTGGGAAGACTCACTTGCAGCTTTACCTGAAGTAAATTGGGCAGCAAGAAGTTTTGGTACTGAAATTATGTACCTGTATAAATCAAAATATGGTGCCACTAATCCTGTTAACGGCTTAGAGTATGAAGGTTCTCGGGTCGGACATAGGTTACAGTCTAATTTATTTAGATCGGTTCATTTTAACTTTACTCTTTTAACTTTGGATTCTTTGCAAGCTCAAGGAATTGCAAATAAAGTTCTGGACTGGCTCTATGATCCTTCATTAAACAGTTCTGTTGTTGAAGAAACACGGTATAAAGATGCTATTGATCAAATATCTATTGAAGAGGCTCGTCAATTGTATGATGAGCGGTTGATCAAACAAGCAGAAAGAAGATTGGAAAGCAATAAATAAGCTGTTGTTTTTATAAAAAGCATAAAAAGGATTGAAGTTTTACTTCAGTCCTTTTTTTATCGCTGTAAGATCTTTTGAATTTGTTGAAGGTTTTTATTGTATGGAAATTTCCCCAAGGCAATTTGCAATATTTTTTGACCTTCTATAATTTGATTTGTTGAAAAATATCCACTAATTAAATTTATATATGCATCTGCAAGAGTTGAATCAATAGCAATTGCTTTTTTACTCACTATGATTGCATTTGTAAATTTTCCGGAAATACCATATATATATCCTAAATGATAATATGATTTTGCTCTCTGTTTATTCCAAAGGGGCAATCTGTTCGGAGAACTTTGATTAAAAGATGCATCATCGGTTTCAATTGGAGGAGGGGATGAATGGATTGCATCTTTTAAGATTGAAACAGCTAAAGCATTATTTATGGTAGTGTCGTTGTAAATCAAAGCTGCAATATCATTTATAATATAGATGTTATCAGATGTTCTTTCTCTTATGTTGGTAACTGCTTTTTGAATTTTTAAAAAAGAATAATTGAGTTTGAAAATAATTCTTGCATAGAGCTGATTAGCAGTAATTTGATATGGCTCCAAAGCAAGAGATTTATTTATCTCTATAAATGCAGAATCATACATTTTTAAATTATAAAAAACCGACGCTGCATTCGTATACCCTTTAGACTGTAACGGGTGCAAATATTTCTCTCTGTTGATGTAATACCTGGCAGAATCAATCATTCCCATTTTAACAAACGTCGCTCCGATGTTTAGATTATTCTCAGGATAATCTTTGTCAGTTTCATTTGCCTTTTTGAAATATACTAATGCCTTTGCTTGTTCATCTATGGCAGAGTAATACAAACCCTTTGCCGAATAGAAATGTGATGCTGAACCTTGCGGAATAGGCACGATAGGGTAAAAAGAAAATAATCCGCATACTAGTGCTATTCCAATAATTGTAAATGCCATTTTTCGTTTCTTTATTAAGAGAAATCTGATACTGACTAATGTATTGGCACTTAAAATTATATACAAAGGAAGCAATGGAAGTCTAAACCTGCTGCTGAAAAAGAATATCGAAGTCAAAAGTATATATAATAAAATAACTGTTACTAAAAACAGAGCTTGTTTGTTTTGTCTACCTGTGAGCAATATACTGATTATGGTAAGAGAGAAAAGAATACCAAATGAAAAATAATTGTATTTTAATAGTATTATTTTACTGAAAAACGGATGTAAATATCTGTTGTTGGAAATCTCTCTATTAGAAATATTGTAGTATAATTTTTTTGCATAGAGTTGTAAAAATCGTATAGGTTTTTTTTGTATCCATGTAAATGCTTTTGACATCCAAAATGATGAAACCTCACCTTGAGATAATTTTTTTCCTGATTCTTTTTCCGCTGTATAACTAATCTGTTTGATATGCCAGTTAAACCCAAGTGGAGCAGGGAGAACTGCAGAAATACCGTCGGAAGCATCATTATTCCCTACATACAGATTTATCCCCCCTTGAGAGGCAATTAGGACCGGATCATCAGCAATAACGATATTACGAACAAATACAGGTGCTATACAAAGTATCAGACCAAAAATGAAAAAGATGGCTGGCTGTATATTTGTTTTTTTAATAAGAATAATAATTATGAATATAAACAAAGCGATCGCCAGTGCTGTCGGGCGGGTAATTGAAGCAAGTCCAAAAAAGAGACCGGAAAAGAAGATAAATTTGGTAACATCATTTTTCCACCATTTAATAAAAAAGTAAATAGCAATTTGAAAAAGAAGTGTAAAAAATGAGTCCAAAAGAAGCTCTGATTCAAAATAGTATATAATAGGAAAACAGGCATGAATAAATCCTGCTACAAGTCCGGTATGTTTATTATAAATTTCTTTCCCTGTGATATATGTAATATAAATAGATAGTAAACCGGGAATTACACTAAAAAGCCGAACTGCCCATAACGAGACTCCAAATATTTTATAAATTCCTGCTAAATAAAAGACATATAATGGTGCCCGAAAATAGGTTGTATCTCCCAACAAGTTACCATTTAGAATAGATAATGCCCAATTATGATGAAAATTATTATCAACTGTTAATTGAGTCCAGTCAGGGAGTAAACTGTATTCTCTTAAATAGAATAATCTCAGCATCAAACCAATTAATAGAATTGCATATATAAGAGCATGATTTGAAATATGATTTTTAAATCTTTTTGTCATCTTAAGAATATATGAAAAAATGTATCTCTTTGCTTGTAATTTTTTGCATCTGTTTTTGCCTGTTTAAACACCGGTTATGCGTAGTTTTGCATTTATTTGACAAGTAATTCCACCGAGTTAATTCTCTATGCAAAATAATGCCCTGTCGTAATATGTCTACTACCAACAAGATAACTGTTTCGTGTGGGGGCAGGTGTTGAGTTGTAGATATGTCAAACTTTGGCATGTCGGTTGCTCAAAGGTATATCGGACTTTATAAATTTTAGGAGAACGTATGAATTATCCTACTATTAAATCAATTGTACTGACAATATTTACTTTATTTTGTATTACTTCAATTTCATTCGGTTCAGTCTTAACACCGGCTCTTATGGATGCTGCTGAATTTGGAAATGCTGATTCACTTATTACGGTAGTAGTTATTCTTGATACCTATACTCAATCGGAAGATTTACAATTACAAGCTCCGTCAAATTCTACTTATAATCGTGCTGATAATATCAAAAAAGTAATATCAAAACTTTCTTCATATAAAGCACCTCATCAAAATTCTATTGAATTTTTTTTAAAGAATAGTTCTAAACAGCCCATAATCAAACATTGGATTATCCCTGCCTATACTGCCGAGCTCACAGTTGCTGACATTAAAGTTCTCTCAGAACTATCAGATCGGAAGAGCGTCGTGTAGGGAAAGAGTGTAGATCTCGGTGGTCGCCGTATCATTAAAAAAAAAAATAAAAAACGAAAAGAAAAAAAAGAAGAAAAAAAAAACAAAAAAACAACCACCCCACCCCCCACCCCCACACGTCCACATTCGCCAGGTCACTGTCACACTTGATCTACACAATTCACCACGCACC
>CALCCW010000371.1:0-7372 GCA_937900185.1 uncultured candidate division Zixibacteria bacterium
GGTTTGATATAGTAGACTGTATGACTGTAGCGTATGTGTGTGTTTTTTTTATATTTTGTTTTATATTTTTTTTTTTTAATGATACGGCGACCACCGAGATCTACACTCTTTCCCTACACGACGCTCTTCCGATCTAGGCAAAGCCTGCATTGCAAAATGAAGAGATAGAATGGAATACCGAATACCATACTGCCTGCCCGAAAGGGAAGTCCTGAGCAAACTGAATAAATAACAGTGCAGCAATAATTAATTCAATTGTAGTAACTAATACGAGGGATGTTTTTAGTAAATCCTTGAGGTCATAATGATGAAGTTTTAAAAATGAATCTGCGACTCCATCGCTCATCTTAAGAGATAATTTTCTGCCCATTATAAACAGCATATATGTGGATAAGGTCATAATCCCGTAGCCGCCGATTTGTATTAAAAAAAGTATAATAAACTGTCCGAATCCGCTAAATTGAGAAGCGGTATCAACAACTATCAGACCGGTGACACATGTTGCCGAAGTAGATGTAAAAAAGGCATCTATAAATGAAAGGGGAGTCTTTACATTGCTAATAGGTAAGAGGAGCAGAAATGTTCCCATCAAAATGACAGAAAGAAATCCGGCAATACTCAACTGCGGGGCAGTCATTTTATTCCATATCTGATTTTTCATTGTACTAATATATAGATTAAATACTCATTTCAAAACAATAATAAGAAGACAATAGTTAGCATAAATTTGAAGTTACAGATGTAGTAGAGTGACAATTACAAGACAAACTCTTTGAGCATTGTGCGGTCGTCTTTTTCTAAGATAAAATATCCTACAATTAAGAGTATAATAACAACAAGTCCGGTCTGCCATGCGAACGATAACCAACTGTCAATAATATAAAACTTTCGTAATAGGGAAGAGAACAAATATGCTGTAATCATTCCAAGAGTTCCGGTTTTTAGCATTTCATACAGTATTCGTCCGAATGGAATTTTTAATACCTTGCTTATCAAAAAAGGATAAAGAGTTGTATATAAAATAACCTGTGGAATTGTATTTGCCATTGCCATTCCGACAATGCCAAAAAGCGGCACGAGGAATATAACAAGCAGTAGTTTTGAAATAGTTTCTACAATCGCAACTTGTAATATGATTTTATGTTTTTCACATCCGAATAAAATTGAGTTACCTATAATTTGAGGTAAGAAAAATGCCGTACCGATTGCCAGTATTTTTATAACATCGGCTGTTTGTGCAAACTGCACATCAAGCCAGAGCCGAACAAATGATTCTGCGAAAAACAGAACAGAACTCATCATTGCAAAAGAAATATACGAAATATATTTAAGACCCTTCAGATAAATTATCTGAATACGGACAAATGATTCTTGAGATTCCAAGTGCGAGATTGCCGGTACAAGAGGAACTCCAACGATGTTTATAAGATTACGTATATACAGCATCAGTTGAGCACCGGGGGCATAGATACCTGCGGCGGCAGTAGTGCTGAGCAGTCCCAAAATAAAAGAGTCCGACCCATACAAAACCAACCAACAAAGGGAAATAAACAGAGTAATCTTTGAGTAGCCAAAAAGTTGTCGGGCAGAATCTTTGTCAAAATGAAATGAGAGCCGTATTTCAGGAAATAGTTTTTTCAACCATATAATCCCGAGGGTTGAACGCAGAATTGTTGTGACTACAATGGTCAGTGCCAAGGCAATTAAACCATAACCGTAATATAGAAGTATTGACATAACGGCGATTCGTACAATTTCTTCAGCGGCGAGTAAATTTTTAGAAATATCTAATCTTTGGAATGCACCATGTGAATTACCGAACGCCATCATGTAAAATTGGAATGCCAAGAAAACACCTAAGAGTATAAGGGCTGTTTTACCCTCTGCTATAAGTTCCGGTGAGCTGATTTCAAACATATTGAAATAAAGTTCAGCCAATAGATATACTAAAAGACCAACAGCAGTTCCGATAAGGAAATAAAGAGCATTTGCTGTTGACAGAGTTTTATTTATAGTTTTAAAATCTTTTTTGGCAAATGCTTTAGAAACAAAACGGGTGAGAGCGGAGTTTATGCCAAAATCAAATAGAGTAAAGTATGCAACGGTTTGAAAAATTATAATCCATACACCATAACGAGCTGAACCGAATGTTGACGTTATATAGGGTATAAAGAAAAAGTTTAAAAGAATTCGAATTGTAAAAGCTGATGATGAGGAAAAAATATTTTTTAAAAATTTTCTTTGTAAATCAGCCATTATTTCAAACTTTCTTTTTGAAGAAAAAAATCTTATATTTTTTACAACTTGATTGTATAATTTACCATAATGTATAAAGAAAGAAAACATAATTCATGAAAAAGATATATCTTATCCTTACAATATCTCTCTTTTTAGTGATTCCAAACAAGGTAAAGTCAGAATCTGTCAATTTATATGGATTTACGCCTGTCTCGGTTGATTCTATACCACTTTTTCAGCCGATGACCAAACCAATACAAAGAAAAGAAAATGTTTTTGTTACTCTTTTGGCAGAGATGGATAAAAAAGGGAATATTAAATCTCTTAGACCAAAAAATAAAAAAGATAGTTTATATTTTTCCTATGTTGAATCATATATACATAAATTATCTTTTAAACCGGCAATTCTCAATAATAAAAATATAAAATCGATACTTCCGATTGATATTATATTTAGTAGAATGGTTAACTCACCTATTTTTAATTTCCCGTTAATACATGATACTCTTATCGCTGATGAGGAATTGTTTGAACGTACCTGTGAACTCAATAATATACAGTTGCCAAAAGTATTATCGTTCCCGTCATATTTTTCTCAAGCAAATCCGTCGGATTCATCTAACAGGTATCCGTATATTATAGAGAAATTAACTTTTGAAAAAGATAAGATTGTTGATATCGAAAATTATGTATCGACGTATGACCCGTTTGTACAGCAGATTCAATCAGCGATTTTATATGCAGACTTTCAATTACCAAAAATTAAAGGTAAAGATATATCAGATGATTTGTACCTGATGGTCTCATTTTTTCCGCAATTAAGTTATCCGGTTGCTCCTTTTGATGGAAATTCTGCTGACCCTTCAAACCTTTTTCATGGTCATCGTATTCGTATAATTAACAAATTCTCTCATTTCTTGTCAGAGCCAATTCCTAAAAGATTACCATCTGATAAATTTTCTCGGAAAATATTTGGCTCCTCTTTTGTTGAGCCGATTAACGTGTATATTAAAATTGATACTCTTGGGAAAGCTGTCATTCTCAGAAACGGCACATCTCATAAACTAATTTCGGGTTCAATTAAAGAAATGGTATCAAGGTTAAAGTTCTTTCCTGCTGTAAATCAGAAAAATGAATTAGAAGAATTCAGAGGGTATCTTCAAATTGAACCTTTTGATGGTTTAAATATACGAATTTCATATCTTTGGATGCATTAACTCTTTTTTGATAGACTCATGTTAACTAGTTATTATATAACAAGATATATTGACAAATAAAGTTAGTTGCTCTTCACATTTATCGCAGAACTTGCGATGCCTTAAATGATTACTCCTCTCCATATTAAATCTAAGTTTGTAATACTAAGGTATTTAATGAGATATGGCTGTTGTTTGGATCGCTTGGGTGTTTTGGCACAAATCTTGTGCATACTTTTGGGCAGTATAAATAAGTATTGGAAGAAATATTGTTTTAGGCTGTATAAAAGAAAGGTAGGGAATGATGGAGAAAACGACACGTATTTTAAACGTCTGTACTCTGATTTTAATGGTTTTGACCGGCTTGTATCTTCATGTTAGATTTGAGAAGATATTAAGCGGGATTTCCCTCATCTTGCTTTGGGGGGCAATTACTCTTTTGGTCAGTTTGCAGCTTGAATATACTTTTGAAATTACAAAACGGTTACAAATAAGGACCGTTGAATAGTTCTGAAAATATTCGCTTGACAATAGTTGAGAAAAGTATATTTTTGAGACTTGATTGGAGTTAAAATGAGGATAAACAGATTGCGAAAACACCTTAATTATCAATTAGTTGCGATACTACTTTCAACTATTTTTGTATTACTATTTACATCATTGATTAATGCCCAAGAAATAAAAGCACCTATTGCCGCAGCTCTTGAAAAAGGTGATACAACCCTTGCTATTAATTTGTTGAATGATGAGTTCAAAATTGATAAAGCATACTATCTGAATTATTTCATGCTTGGTAAAATTTATTATGAGCGTGGAAATTATGAAGAAGCTGCTAAGCAGTTTCAACATGCTTTGGATGTTAAGAAAAAACATTACGATTCGTTATATCTTTTAGGAATGTCACAACTGAATCTTGGCAATATAGACGAAGCTTTTACAGCTTTTAAAACAGGAAAGAAGAAAGATAAAAAACATCTTTCTCGTTTTGAAGATGGATTGGGTCTTGTCTTGATGGAACAAAAAAAGTATCAAGAAGCTGATAAATCATTTCGTCAAGCATTAGTAGATGAACCGAACAATCCAATGTATCATATTCATCTTGGAGATGCCAACTTTTATCAAGGGGTTCCATCTTTAGCTATTATTGAATATGAAAAGGCACTTGAGGTTGATACTGCCGGGTTAGAAGTGTATTATCATTGGGCAGAAGCCTGTCTTGATATGAAAGACTATACCTGTGCAATAGAAAAGTTAAAAATAGTTTTACAAAAAGATTCAACACATGCACCTTCATGGAGACGAGCTGCGGGTATATATTACAAAGCTGCCCGCTCATCACGAAGCCGTGACGAAAGAAAAACCCGTTTTAAAGAAACGATAGGTGCATATAAAAAATATTTAGAACTATCCGATGCAAAAGCTGATACAGCTCATGTTCGGGTTTATTTTGAAATGGCGATGTCTTATTCTGCTATATATGGATATGAGGATGCCGTCGATTATTATGAGAAAGTTCTTAATATCCCTTATGTTGTCAAAGATATTTATTTTAACTATGGTAAAGCTCTTTGGGGAGTGAAACAATATGAAAAATCCGGTGAGTATTTACTGAAACATATTGAATGGGTCAAACAGCAGAATGCTGAATACAAATCATCAATAAAAGAGTATGAACTATATCAGCTACTGGGTGATAGTTATTACTACCGTTCACCTAAAGATTACATGACTGCTATAAATTACTATTTAAAGTCTCTTGCTGATAGACCCGGACAAAAACGTTTACTTCAAAATGTTGCAGTCGGGTATCATTATTTGAATAGCTATGCTCAGGCAATTGAATACTACCAGAAACGTATTGATTTAGGTATTACAGAAAAGTCAGCATCACTTTTGAAAAATGCCGGTTATTGTGCGTTAAATATTGCCAACGGGTCATCAGGCGATGATGAGGAAGAAGATTTAGAGGGAGATGGTGTCGAAGAGGTTGGTGTCGGTGACCCGGATGTAAACTATTATGAAACAGCTGTGAATTATATGCTTCAATATTTAGAATATAAACCCGACGATAAAAAGATATTATCAGTAGTAGCTAACACATACTTGTATCAATTAGCAGATTGTGCAAATGGTGTGAAGTATTATAATCAATTAGTTGATATGGATCCAAATGATTATGAAGCTAATAAATCGCTTGGTTATGCTTATTTTGGAGGTGTCTGTACTCAAAATTATACTAAAGCATCAAAATATTTAAATAAAGCATATAAAATTATTTCTCCTGAAAAAGGTGATTGTGAAGTTGTCAGCTTAATGTTATGGTTGGCAAAATGTTATCATTTGCAGGGTGCGGCAAAAGCTGAAAAGGCAAAAGATGCCACTGTTGAATATGGTAAAGCATACAATTGGTACGGCAAGGTTCTCAAGTGTGAACCGGGAAATGCGGATGCCAAAAAAGGACAAGCTGATTTAGAGTTTGAAAGATAGAAATTTTTTTGAAATGTATATAACAATTTATGATTGGGAGTCTTAATGGCTGCAGAAGGTAAAAAAAGTGAACCGAATAAACAGATAACTGATAAACAGAGGTTTACGTATATCGGTTTTGATGTTTATCCGGGGACACCAAAAGATTTGTTTAAATCTGATGCCGAGAAATCCAAACATGTTGAGGCAGTTAAGTCAAAACGTGAAAAAGGTGATGTTGTTCGAGATGAGTGTAAGTTGCTTGAAGAACGGGTATCAACCGTTGATCGTTATGTCTTAACTTTTGCGTGTATCGTTATACTGGGGACATTGTTTCTCCCGTGGTTTTCTGCTTACAATGAATTTGTAGAAGAGACTAATAGCGAGCCTATCAGTGCGGTTGCCGATTCGGCACAAGTAACTGATTCAACATTAATGGCAATGAGTGATAGTGTGAATGGTATCCCTCAAACTATGGATTCATCAGCATTAGCAGCAGCAACAAACGACAGTACCCCATTAGAAGAAAATATCCAAAAAGAATCTTCAGGTGAAGAAATTATTCACGGCTATGTAGCCAAGAAGAAAATTCGAAGAGAATCTGAGAGTCTTGACGGGTATAATATTTTATTTTCTATAGGTTCTGTTGGAAAATATGTTTTTGGATCCGGGATTGTGTTAGTGGTTACCGGTGCTGTATTTCTTTTGCTTTTGCTCGTTTGTCTTGTGTTACCTTTTTATACTCTTTATGGTTTGTATGGTTTAAAGGGTGATGTTGATCAAAGGGCATTAGCTTTGAAAAAAATACTTAAATTTAATTGGATTCCGGTGATGCTGTTTGGTGCCGTTTTTATTCTCTCGTTCTTTGGGGCGGAGTATGGCTTCGACAGTCAAGCTGTTTTTACATCGTTAGGTGATTCGTATGGTCCCGGTGTGTTTTTAGGGTCTATATCGTATGGTGTTAATGTGGCTTTGGGAGCTTTTATTCTTACTGCTCTTAAAGGTGTGGAAATTTAAAAATAATGAATTAATCCTATATGGAGGTTTAGCGTAGTGGTTAAACAAACTATTTTCGTCGCACTCAATGCTCTTATTTCATTGAGTATTGGTTTCTACCTTTGGTATGGTGTCGCCCGTACATCTGAAAACGCAATTTTAAATTCTGTGTATCACGGTGGTCCGCTTGTTGTGATTCTTATCACAGTATTTTGTATGTTACTTGCTTTTATCATTGAACGTTATCTGTCGTTATATGGTAATGCTAAAGGAAAAAGTTCTGTACAGGTATTCTTTAAAAAACTTATTACATTAATCAGTTATGATGATTTAGACGGTGCCTTAGCTGCTTGTGACAAACAACGTGGAACAACAGCAAATGTATTGCGTGCCGGTATTGACCGTTATCGTGAAGTAAAAGCAAACGCTGACATGGATTCAGAAAAACGTCTGCAGCTTACTAAATCAGCTATTGA
>CALCCW010000372.1:0-5971 GCA_937900185.1 uncultured candidate division Zixibacteria bacterium
TAATTGAATTCCACCAAAAAGTGTGCGATTCTGGAATTGTTATGCTCTTTAAAGCAGATTGGTGAGTAAATCTGTAATTTCCTACACGGATTTATAAAGATTTCTATAGATACAAAGGAGGGTGAATCCCTTTACATTTCAGAGTATACTGAAACGGTAGTTCATTTCTCATTTTGTCGTCAGTAGTTTTATAATCTACCAAGTTTTTGTGCCTTTTTTCGCTTTTCTATTCTTTGTTTAACTATGGCAATAGCATCTTTTCTAAGAGATGTGCCGAAGTTGGATTCAATAAAGTAGATTGTCTCATAGGCAGAGACATAGATCTCATTGAATAACCGTTGAAACCTCCACCTGATACCTTGACGAGTCATATTAAACGCTGATTCTATGTGATCACCATAATTCTTCTTGAGAACTAATAATATTGGCGTTTCCATCCGTAGTTGTATTTCCAAATCTTTCTTATCTGACAAAGTTTTCAACTTTTCCAAAAACTCCTTATCCTTAACAGTGAGCTTCATATCTCTCCACCAGAATATCATTTCCATATTGGGTGAGCCAGACTTCTCGTTCGTGTTCCATGAATATGAGCGTTATAAACTTCCAGGTGCGATCTTTTCGAGAGTCGTTAGATAGGGGTGTAATGCTGTTAAACAGAAATTCATCTGAATCTAATCCGAGTAGTAAATGTTTTCGGTAGCTGATCATGTCGAATTCTTCAGTTCCAGGATCAGTATCTTGAGATAAAGGTCCATTGTCGGTTTCTATCAATTCATTGAGATCGGTGGAAAAATTATCTAAATCTTCAAGATTAAATTCATCACAGAGAAGAAGCTCATGAGATCGTTCTCTTACAATACTATTATATCGTTCTACTCTTTTGTGCTTTCTTTCCCTGCTCTTTGCCATCATCTCTCTGAAATACTCTTTATCAAATAACCGTTCATCAAACAAAAAGAGTGATTTGACATACTTGCCACAGCAGGAACAAACATAATGATAAATCTGTCTTAAAAGATGAGTGTTACAGCAATGACTTCGTTGAAATTCAAGAGTTGGATCAAATGAATATCCACAAACACACTCAGCTTGAGATAAACCGTTAATTAGTGGTTTTTTTGTACAAACAGGACATCTATACTTAGAGAATAAAACATCAAAATAATAGAGCTTACTTTGTTCTTTGAATGCTTTTACATTGGTCTGTACTTTTTCTATTTCTCCAAGAATAGAGGGTGTGGAATCAGTCATTCTAGAATTACAGAGTACCTTATTATTAAATCTATCGTTCAAATGTCCAGTGATATCAAAAGATTTATAAACTTTCGATACTTTTGGAGAGTAATGAATTTATTTGGGGGATGATATAATGGAAGTACCAAAACGATATATTGAAAGAGACTTTCTGATAGGTAGCAAGCCAAGCTGGACAGACATGATGCGTGATCGGGAGAATAGAGGAGCTGAAAATGATTTGAAGAAGCAATTGTTACATTCGAAATCGGATGAAGAAAAAGAGCAAGTAAAAGAAGCTATTCACCTTCTTAATAGTGAAATAGACCAATGGGAAATAATATAAGATTTTCTCATATCTTAAAATTTATTATAATGTCAATCTCAATAGCATTATTGACAGGCTGTACCAATCAGGAAAATCAATCGAATAATTTCATGATTCTAAATGAAAGCACCCCTACTCTTAATTCTGCTATTTTAAACTCTAACACAGTTACATACATCTATGGAAATAGTGAACTATTAGTTAAAGTTTTCAGTAATGGAACTAATTCCCAACTCGTCTATTTATATCCATAGAAAAGTTTTGCTTAAAAATAATATCATTCCATTTCTTTTTCCTCGGGGTGAAAAAAGAAACTCCACGACTTTGTTGGGGTTTCATGAGGTAAAAAAATGATAACGACTAGACCAGAACATATTAAAAATATAATAATGTATATCAATCAATCAGGTGTCACTTTTTCGTGTAGAGATGTAATAGAAAATGTTCAATTCATTCTTGATAAAGCTGGAATAATTACTCGCTTCAGTGAGTACGAATATGAAATATTTAAACAGGAGTTTCTTCAAATCGCATCGGAGAAAGCAGTCCATGAAATAAGCTATCTCATCAAAAATCATCCAGAACCTGTTCTTGAGGCAATAGCCCTTCACCAGCAATTACAAGTCCTTTCAGTACAAACCAAACGGAGGTAGAAAACATGGAAACAAACAAAAAAACAGAACAGAACCAAAGACCAACCCTGGACAAATGCTTTTTCGGGCAGAAGAGTGCCTTGAAAGCTCAGTACCACAAAGAGAGTAGAAGTATTTATATTGGTGTTGGCAAGAAAAGCGATGATGACAAATGGAGTTGGAACAATGCGAAGATCAAAGACACAGAAGCAGCTGAGATCATCAGAGTTTTACGGGGACAAACAGATAGTGTGAGTTTTTATCACACTTTTAATGGCTTAAAGCGGCAGATTTGGGTAAACCGTAAGGAAGAACAGCTCTTTGTTAAGATTGATGACAACAGCAAAGGGATCAACTTCGGAGAGCAGGAAGTGTTGAAGATTGTTTTACTGGAGGCTATTCGCCTTCAGCTTTTTTCTTGAGAAAGATATTGCAAACATTAAGAGATTAAACTATAAAATATATGAATTAACTATTATTTAAATTCTAACATTGTTTGCATTTCAGGATTTTCATATACTGCTTTACCGGTATAAACAGAAAGATTGTCTAAAATATTTACATATCCATCACTGTGCGTATGACCACACAAAACTGTCATTTTTTTATCTTTATTTTGAGTCATATATTTCAGAAGAATATCACCAACAGCTTTGCATGAGAAATGTGGAAGCCATTCAGAATTTGATATTTGTCCGTTATGCCAACATGCTTCTTTAAAAGGTGGAGTGTGTGTCAAACAGATGACATGTTCTGATGATTCTAATGCTTTAGGTAATAGTTTGTCAAAATGATCAGCTGCTATTTGAGCTAGCTCTTTCATTTTATAAAGACGCTCAGTTTTAGTTGTAAATGAAAGTTCTTCAATAAGAACATAGTCATTAAGCATCAATTTTGAGTTATTATAATCTCCTAACTGCCCATCAGCCCAGGAACTGTGACCAATGAGAGAAGTTTTTTCTGTTATGTTCAAAACTTCAGAGTTATCTAACCAATGAACACTGTTTGAATTTTGAATATGCTTTTTTAGTCTTTTAGTTACTCCCAATATTGAGCCTCGATAATAATCATGATTTCCTAGGACAAAGTAAATTGGAATATTAAAGTATTCTTCAAACATTTGAAGATACCTGATAATAGAGTATGCCTCGCCGGTATCACCTCCTATAAGAATTATGTCGGGATGTGACTCATCAATCTTTTTAAAGAAATGGTAGATTTCTTCAGGTGTAAGAAAATTTAAATGAATATCAGTAAGCCAGCATGCTTTCATAAAGACAAATATATAATTTTTGGATAAGATTAGCAAATCACAATAAATATGAGGTGTAAGGAGTCGTGTAATATCATTTATGTCCTTGCGAAGTAACTGATTAGGTACTGGAACACTGCTACAAACAAAGCCTGATATTTTGTCATTTGTAACTTGTTATAATTCAACATAGGAAAGGTTTGTAGTAGTGCCATGACTCTTAATAGGTCGAACAAGCTCTATGTTGGCTTAGTTTCATTCAATGGTTGGGTGGTAACCGAAGAATGCTTTTATTTACGTGTCCGAAAGTATCATCAGAATCAATTGACTTTGGTGGTATAAAAGATTATAATAACTATTATTGTAAAATGACAAAATTGAGTATTTAAGATGGGTAAATATGACCAATCAAATAGCCAATCGTTATTCTATAGGTTCATGGGCGGAAACGTTACCGATGACCGATCAACTTGACATAGTTTACGGACATCCCAACAGGCACGCTGAACTGCTTAAAACTATTGATAGCTGTCAATCAAAACAGCTTGAACAATTAAAATCGATAGAAAACGTAAGCAGATATGCTATTGCGGAAGCTAGTTTTCAACATCAAGAGTCACTGCAAGCAATATCAAATCTTTCAGAGAACATTTCAACTGGGTTGAACAGATTAGAGAATGTTTTAGGGGGCCATCTTGAAGGGATTAGGTCTGTTTTAGGGAATATCGATGATAAAATAGGTGAAGTTTTAAAAATAATGTTATCTCCGCTTGGTACTCGATCAGCTGAAATCTGCAAAGGAGGAAATGAGGCTCTATCAAAAGGTTTTCCGGACGAAGCGATAGACGCCTTTAAAGAAGCTATTAATCAAAAAAAAACTGATTACATAGCATATAATTCTCTTGGTTTTGCTTTCATCCAAAATGGAGATGTTAATTCTGCGATTGAAGCTTTTAAAAAGGCTGCCGCCTATATTCCACAAGCTGCGGATAAAACTGATCGTGCCATAACTCTGGAAAACTTAGCAAGAGCATATTATACGAATTATAATTATGAAGATGCATATAAATATTCTGATCAAGCAAGATCTATTTATCCTTACAGAACCGAAGCAAGTGAATATAGACATGTAGTCTATTGTTTTTTAAATGATCAATTAACTAAGGGACAAGTTTATGCTGAAGCTCTTTGTGAGAATAGTCCAAAATATTTTTTAAATTTAGCTACCGATCCAGATTTAGATGTATGCAGAGATTTAATAATGAAAATATTGGATAAATTAGCCCAGAGATCTTATGATTCTGCTAAGCGAGTTAAGGATAGCTCGATGGGTGGTATCAAAGAGAATATGCAGGTCCTTAATGTAGATTACTCGATATATTCATCCGATTTTGGATTTATTGAACCAGCCCTAAATGAAGCTAATGACTATCTAGATAAGTTTACTTATTCTTTATCAATTAAATCAAAACAATTATATGAAGAATTAGCTGTTGTAACTCCAATAGTAATTGAGTTGTGTAAAAATAAAAAAGAATATGACGATTTAAATATTAAGGATAATCACAATAAAACTAAGAAAGAATTTGAGGAAAGAGTAGCAAATTATAACACACAATTAGCTAAGTTTGACAAAAAAAAAGATGATGATCTCAAAAGTCTTGATAAAATAGGTGGAAAAGTAATAATATTTATTTATGTGATTATTGGAATAATAGCCTCGTACTTTTTTATAGGTGAGGTTGTAGATCTTTATAAGGAATCAAATATTATTTTATTTATTCTTATTGGTATCCTTCTCTTGGCTCTTGTGGCTTTCGTCTATTATGTAGGTGCGATATTAGTTGGGGGAATAATTTCATTAATTATGGGGGGTGCTATAGAATTAAAAAAATATAGTATAAAGAACCGTAAGCTTAAAGCTTTCGTATCCAAAAGATTTAGAATCAAAATTTAAAGCTACCAAGTTTACTTATGACACATTATGTGACAAAATCAATCTTTCACAAAATAAAATCGATAATATTTGTTCTAAAATAACTTTAATTATCGAAAGATAAAAATCTACTATATTGTTTTAGATTTACCTGTATTTGTTTTGAAACTTTATTTATAATCCTTATCATGTTTTGCTTGCCAAATACACACCCCATTTCCAATCCTTTGATAAAAAGAATTTATAGAGGTATGTTATATTATATATTACTATATAGAAAATATATATATAATATAGAGTCTTGGCAATCAATCTACAATTGGAAATAGTCATTGCTCAAAAACAGACACCCATCAAACATTTTTTTGCTACGACAATTGGAAATAGGGTGTGTTATATCAATCTAAAAGTTCTTCACATTTTCAGTTCTAAATGATTATATTAAAATCAAATAGTTTTGATAGATCGGAAGAGCGTCGTGTAGGGAAAGAGTGTAGATCTCGGTGGTCGCCGTATCATTAAAAAAAAAATAATAAAGAATAAAAAAAAAAAAAAAACAATAGCATCATCAACTCTAAAAAACTACTCAT
>CALCCW010000373.1:0-4419 GCA_937900185.1 uncultured candidate division Zixibacteria bacterium
TGGATTTTTGTGGGTCTGAGACATAAGTTTAATTGTTGTTTTTTTTTTTTTTTGTTTAGTCTTTTTTTTTTTTTTAATGATACGGCGACCACCGAGATCTACACTCTTTCCCTACACGACGCTCTTCCGATCTCGATAAATTATCATCTTGTTTTTTCGTAAATTGATGACAACTTAAACAAGTCAGAATCCCCTGTTTAACAGGATGGTTGGAGCGTCGAGCAAATTTAGTTTTTGTCTCACTATGACAGGGGAGACAAAAAGATGCTTGCTTGTCTAAAAGAAGCGATTTGTTCTGTCCGTGAACGTTATGACAGGATGAACAATTGAGACCCTGTGATTGATGCATATCAAACCCGTAATTATCTAATTCAGCATGTGGAGTATGGCAGGTAATGCAAGAGGATTCTGCCTTATCTAGGGTTGCTGTTTGCGGATTGATAATGTTATCAGTAGAGGGGTCTTCAATATGTTCTTTACCACCGGCGTGGCAGGAAATACAGTATACTGCAGATTTATTGTCTTGTAGTTGATGCGGAGTTGAAGTAAGTGTTTCACTCATTTCGTCATGACATTCCAAGCATGTTTCATTGGGAACAATTGGAGTAGAATCTGCCGCATGTAGTGTTTGTAAAAACAGAAGAAATGGTGACAGAAGAAGAACTTTCAAACTCCTGTTTATCCAGTTTTTTCTTTTCATATACTTTCCTATTCTTATGAAATTATTGTCACATCAATGTCATAGCATATTAAATTATATCGTCTGTCGGATATAAAAGTCAAGTTAAAAAAAGTGAATATATTCACAAGTCGATAATGTAAGTGATTGCTAACCATAATAGTAGATAGTTATGGTATTGTAATATACAGTGTAGTAAGTAGATAGGAGCAAAATAATGGACAATATAAATCTAAGAATGAGGATAAAAAAATATGATTATTTAAGTTGTAATTTAAATAAAATTTGTCAAGAATTAGTTATTTAAGATAATTTTAGTTTATTTTTCGATTGTGTTATATAAATAGCTACTCCGAGCAGGAATAAACAAATGGATATTATATTATTATATGTTGGGTGGAATCCGGCAATTGAAACATACATAGCATCTTCATAATATCTGACTGATTCAATAGCATATCTAAAAACAGCCTCAACCATAAACAAAACAGCCACAACTTGACCATTGAAACTTTTTCTTTTTAAGAGATAATGCAAGATGAAAAACAGCCCTAATCCATACATTGAAGAATACAACTGTGCCGGATGCAAACGTTGGTTTTGAAAGACGTAATATGGCAGAGAGCCTTCAGGAAAAGATATTCCCCAAGGGAGGTCAGTAGGAGTCCCAAAACAGCATCCGTTAAGAAAACATCCTATTCTGGTAATACCCAAACCAAATGCTAAAGTCGGAGCAAAATAATCAAACGTCTCCGTGATTGACATTTTTTTAAATTTGCAATAAAGAAATCCGCCTATGATTGAGAGAATAACTCCGCCGTATAAATTAAGACCTGAGATGCCAAACTCATTTCCCGCAAATGGGTTAAAAGAATCCAGCCATCGTCCTTGAAAATCAGAAAGATGAAAAAGGACATACGAAACTCTGGCACCGATTACACCGCAGAAAATTAATATATATGAAAGAGTCAGATATGGGTCAAATTGTTTGTTGTCGCGTTTGGTTACATATTTTACATACATCACACCAAAGAAAAAAGATATTGCCAGCATAACGCCATAACTTCTAATAGGAAAAGGTCCGATTGAAAATAATTCCGGATGCATATATTATGTAACTCCTCTAAATTTGTAAGTGTCTCTTATACTATTTCTTTATTGAATTAACTAAATTATTATCATATTTCCAAACAATAATTGTCCCAATAAAACCAATAAGCCCGCCAACGAAAACATCGGAAACATAATGATAACGTCCCCATACTGTTCCGACTCCCAAACCAATTATAATAGGAAGAATTACCCATGCTGTTTTTCTGTAATATCTATAACAGTACATCCAAATAACTAATGCGACTCCAAAATGTGATGACGGCATACATCCGCCGTGTACGGCTCCATTTGCGATAATGTATTTAACAGCCTGCCTGAAAAACGGTCCGTCAATTGTATTTTGAAACAGCCCTGCAAAATGCCAGCGGGGTCCTTCAATTGGATAGAGGAAAAACAATATATATGTGCTGAAAAACATGATACAGGTTGATGTAATAAAACTTGCAAGAATTTTATAATCTTTTTTAACAAAGACAGAAATCATGAATACCGGTATCATGAAGTAATAAGAAAAATAACAGAAAGAAATAATTTCATTTAGCCAGACATTTAACAGATGAGCATCAATATATAAAGTCGGGTTAACTCCCAAAAAAGAAAGTTCAAATGCAGTTAACTGCCAGTCGAAAAATGAATCAAAGAGCAGAAACATCTGCCCGCCGGTCATACGGTAGAAGAACGAAAACATAATAGCGGGATAAAAATATCTTATCGCTTTATTGAATCGATTTTTATCAACATCAATAAAATATACAATAAGAAATGTGAGTGCCGAAACCGAGAGATAAAAAATAAGTTCATCAGTATATTCAGCAAAAGGTCGCCCAAGTAAAATAACAATTACTGCCATTAACCAGCAGTAGCCGATAATAAGTTTTTCAAAGAGGAACATTTTTTTTGTCATAAATGTTATTTCCTCCGATTCCCTTCGGCAATAATGACAATTTCACCTTTAAGTTTTTTCTGTGCCAGAGTTTCTATTACTTCAGAAACAGAACCGCGAATAAACTGTTCAAACTTTTTTGTAATTTCACGGGCGATACATATTTGTCTGTCGCCGAAAACTTCAAGTATGTCGGCAACAGTTTTTTCAATCCTGTGTGGTGATTCATAAAATATGATTGTGTGTGGGAAATCAGCGAGTTGTGACAGTCTTTTTTTTCTTGCTGCTGATTTATTGGAAAGAAACCCTTCAAAGAGAAAACGGTCAGTTGGCAGTCCCGATGCTGTTAATGCCGGAACAAATGCAGTGGGACCGGGGAGAGGAATAATATCCAGATCGTTTTCTATTGCCGTTTTTACAATTCGGTAGGCAGGGTCAGAAATTCCCGGTGAACCGCCATCAGTAATAACAGCAATAGACTCGCCGTTTTTGACTGCTTCGATTAATTGAACCGCTCTATCGGATTCATTAAATTCATGGTAACTGACAAGTCTTTTTTTTATCTCCAGTTTTTTTAAAAAAGAACCCGAATGTCTGGTATCTTCACATGCGATAATGTCAACAGATGATAACACTTCTTTGATTCGTTCAGATACATCGGACATATTGCCTATCGGAGTCGGAACTAAATATATTGTGCCGGAATTTTCATTCACAATATTTATTCCTTGAGCTGAATAGATTCAGGAATATCAGCTCGTCCGAGCGGGGCAATATCCGGTGATTTACGTTTGAATACATTTCGGTTCAGCAATGATATTACTCTGCTGATATCGGTTTGCTTAAAACCTGCTTCTTCCAAAAGTTTTAAAGAGTCTATCTGATTATCAACCATCTGCATTAAAAGATTATCAATTTGTGCATACGAGACACCAATCTCATCTTCATCGGTTTGCCCTGCCCAGAGGTCTGCAGACGGCGGCTTGTTGATAATTGAATCAGGCACGCCAAGCACTTTAGCAAGTTGTCTTACTTCTGTTTTATATAATTCTCCTAAAGGATTTAAAGAACAGGCAGAATCACCAAACAAGGTGGTATACCCCAGACAAATTTCCGTTCGGTTTCCTGTACCTAAAACTAATCTATTCATCTTGTGAGCATAGTCAAAAAGTATTGACATTCGTTCCCGAGCCATTTTATTGCCTGCCCGAAGCCTGTTTTCCTTATTGATTTCTGTATAGTAGGCATCAATCATTGGAGAAATTTCTTTGTGAGTATGTTCAATCCCTAATTTATGAACTAACTCCATAGCATCGGTTATTGAACTTTCAGATGAACTTTTATATGGCATCAGAATCCCGAACACTTTTTCTTTGCCGACTGCTTCAACTGCGAGTGTAGCCGAGAGAGCAGAGTCAATACCACCGGAGAGACCGATGACATAGCCCTCAAGACCGCTTTGCAGAAGTTTACCGGTTAAAAAACGTTTGAGCGTTGTGATTGCTTTATCTTGGTCAAATGTATGAGACATAATATATAAATCCTTTCAATTGTTCACAGGATACTTTAATATTATGGTTGTTTCAAGTCTTTTTTTACGACTAATTGAACTCTGATTGTAGTTACTATGTTATAAAAGTTCTAAAAAGAAAGAGGTTATCTCATTATATTAAAATAAAAACCTTTAAACCCGTGTTCCACCGCTTTTGCGGAAGACACAATTTTAACAGGAGATAACCTCATG
>CALCCW010000374.1:0-9144 GCA_937900185.1 uncultured candidate division Zixibacteria bacterium
ACCGCACAAAAGACAGCCACTGCTCCATCTAAAACACGAAGAGATCTTTCCACTTCTACCGTGAAATCAACATGCCCTGGAGTGTCAATAATATTGATTTTGTATTCCTGATCTTTATATTTCCAAAAAGTGGTCGTGGCTGCGGAAGTGATGGTAATTCCCCTTTCCTGCTCCTGTACCATCCAGTCCATCTGGGCGGCACCGTCATGAACTTCACCCATACGATGCGTTTTCCCGGTATAAAACAACATCCTTTCGGTAATGGTTGTTTTACCGGCATCAATATGAGCCATGACTCCAATATTCCGTGTATTTTGTAAATTACTCATCAACTTGCAAATGCTTAAATAATATAGGGTTTTAAAAACGAAAATGGGCAAAAGCCTTGTTAGCTTCAGCCATTCTGTGTGTATCTTCTTTTTTCTTAAATGCTCCACCTTCCGAATTATAAGCGGCAATAATTTCGGCAGCCATTTTATCGGCCATGTTTTTACCATTTCTTTTCCGTGCAAACAGAATCAAGTTTTTCATACTGATCGAGATTTTACGATCGGGTCGTACCTCCAGGGGAACCTGGAAAGTAGCCCCCCCAACACGTCGGCTTTTTACTTCTACCTGGGGCGTAATATTTTCAAGTGCTTTTTTCCAAATATCAAGAGGGGTTTTGTCTTCTTCCTTAACTTTTTGTCTTACAATATCGAGGGCATCATAAAAAATCCGGTAAGAAGTGCTTTTCTTTCCCTGAAACATAAGATTATTTACAAACCTTGTTACCAACTGGTCCCCGTATTTAGGATCAGGAAGTAAAATCCTCTTTTTTGGCTTGGTTTTTCTCATTTTCCTTTAATTGAATGATTCAAAAATTATTTCTTTGGCCTTTTCGCGCCATATTTAGACCTTCTTTGGGTTCTCCCTTCCACACCTTGTGTGTCCAGCGCACCTCGAATCAGATGATAGCGCACACCAGGTAAGTCTTTTACTCTACCCCCACGTATCAAAACAATGGAGTGTTCCTGTAAATTATGTCCTTCCCCGGGTATATAAGCATTCACTTCTTTCCCATTGGTTAAACTCATGAGTCAAGTACCGACAGAACGGTTAATACAAACCACATACAGAGTTATCCACATTATTCTATAATAACTTTTTCGTTGTAATTTTGTAGGGTTCTTTAGTTTACAGCAAAATGGGTTCGTTTCGTACAAATTTAGTTTTTTTATTTTTATCATTTCTTCACAAGTAATTAAAATGGGTTTGTTTTGTGAAATACAATTTATCGCTACAAGTATTGTGGTGAATATAATTGTAATCGTTATAAGTGTTTTTGTGCATATAATTTCTCTCTATATAAGTGGGGCAGACGAGGGCGTCTGCCGCCCACAAAAACGTCTCGTTCGTTTTCACTCACTCGACTCGCAAAGACTGAATGGAGGGTTTATCAACAAGCCCTTTGCTGGAGAGGAGTAAGTGAGGTTTGTAATAAATTGATGTGACCCCGAATTTTATATGAATGGAAAACATGTCGGGTTTCTCGATTTTGAAATCTGTCGATTTCAATCCAACGGAACCAGACCTACACAAAAAAAGGCAGAACCGCTAAAGGCTTTCAGTCCGCCTTGGCGGGGTTCTGCCCTACTATTCTACAGACGAAGATAATTACGGCAATAATTACAAACAGCGTTTTTTGGATGACAAAACCGAATATTCAATTCTCAAAAATTATTTCACACAAGATTTATTGAAAGAGATTTTTGAACCGTATTTTCATATCGACTCGTTGATTCATAACAGATATTACTGGTCAACGGTCTTGACGGCAAAAAGATAAGCAATGTAGGTCAAAGCCCCTAATAAGATTTTGTCGGGTTCGATAACCACCTGTTGGTGGCTTCGTGAACACCGACCTACGAGCTAAGTAGGTCAAGCCCCTGAGATCTTGACTTTTTTATATAGACACCCGGTAGGTTGGACATTCTTGTCCGACAAGATTACAGCATGAACATACAGGAATATCTGTCCTACCAACGTAAAACATAAAAACAATGTCGGGTTTCTCGACTTTGAAATCTAACGATTTCAAACCAACGGAACACCGACCTACAGTTAACTAAATTGAGAAACCTGTCAACATTTCCATTTATATAAAATTTAGAACCATATCAATTTATTATAAACCTCACCCACTCCTCTCCGGCGGAGCCGGAGTCCAGAACAATAACAAAATGGCAGTTGATAAAAAAATAGATGATAGATTTTAGGTATATCTATTTATTTGTTAAATATGTTTCTGCACTGGTTTCCGTCTTCAACGGAAAGCAGTTGTGACCCCGACCTGAGCTTTTAATTCAATCCATTTAGAATATTACTTATTTTTTTGAATTGCTTAATAAGAACTTTAATATTTTCTGGTTTTCGATTGACAAACATTGGACTCGGATGAAAAGATTCTAAAATATCAATATGAGTATATCTGCTTCTAAGTTCTTCTGACACTTTCTGAGCTTTTTTCCCCACAAGTACTATTATTTGAAGTTTAGGGAGTAACTCTATAAGACGAAATAAATATAATAGTCCTACTTTTATATCTGAGTTATTAGCGGCTCGTATTTTTGAGCTTGTACCTATATACCATGGAACAATATTCCAAGAAATTGTTTTCTCTCTTGGAATTTCTGCTACTCTATTAATTTCAAAAAAATTCTTCGCAGTTTCATCGTTGTTATTTCGTGAGATAAAACCTGAATCTTTGGTCTTTGGACCAGGTGCTTCTAACACGAAAAGACACTTTGCACGAATGCCACCATCAAGTGGATCAAAGTTTGGTACATATGCACCTCTCCCTTTCTCCTGTCTAATTTTCTCAACAAAACTTGTAAGAGGCATCATATGATCTTGAGTTAGAAGTTGTTCTCTCGCTACTCGTTCTGTCTTTTCTTTAAGACTCTTAGGAAAATCTGTCATAATCATTCCTATAAACAGAAGATTTTTCTTTATAATTCATTCAGTTTTAATCCTAATTCCATTCTAATCAACCCATATTATGATGTCAATCATTCAAATGATATTATTAAATTTTAACTATTTTTCGATGTTCAGTCAGTTCTTGATTCACGATATGTTAATTGTGAACTGACTGATTTATCAAATATCAGGTGTCATCTTGCTAAAGCATGACAGCACCTGACACAACAAATAATATAATTGAAATTTTGTTGGGTTCTATATCCACCTATTGGTGCATTGTGGACTCGACCTGCTGAGCTAACTTATTATATACCAACACATAGCGAGGAAATCCCAAGTTTTCCGATTGTTTGACTTGCCAAAATGATATTTTTTAATATATTGTTAGGCTCTGTTGCTAAATGCTGAAAGATTTGGCGGCAGGTATTGTTGTATTATATAAGTAAGTGAAATGTAATGTTTAATAGAAGGGTTCAAAAAGTGAAATCCGGAATTCATCCAGACTACAAGGTGCTGACTGTAACTTGTGCGTGCGGTAATAAATTTGAAACACGTTCAACCAGAGATAAAATTAACGTTGAAATCTGTTCACAGTGCCACCCGTTCTTTACCGGTAAGCAAAAATTACTCGATACAGCCGGTCGTGTAGAGCGGTTCCGTCGCAAATACGGACTTACACAAAAAGATACAAAATAGTATCAAATTTATTTAGCAGATTATTGAAGCGGTGCGTATAATAAAATATGCGACACCGCTTAATTATTTGTAACTCATAATGAATATCCTTTGAGGGTTTTATATGCCTGATTTAAATATTGGTGGACAAGCTGTAATTGAAGGTGTGATGATGCGTTCATCAGATAAAATATCAACCGCTGTCAGAATACCAAATGGTGAAATTTTAGTAAAAACAGAAGATTACAAATCACTTTCCACCAGATATAAAATTCTCAATCTTCCGCTTCTTCGTGGAGCGGTTTCATTTGTTGAAATGATGATTGTCGGTATTAAGACACTCAATTTTTCAGCAGATATTGCTATGCAGGAAGCAGAAAAAGATGAAGCCGAGCAAAAAGGTGAAGAGTATAAAATTGAAGAAAAAAAATCCAACGGCTGGATGCTTGCTCTCTCGGCTTTTTTTGCTTTAGCGTTTGGAATCGGTATATTCTTTTTTACTCCTCTTTTACTTTCTGATTTATTTGGAATTAACAAAAATGCAGTGTCGTTTAATTTGGTTGCAGGGGCAATTAGATTAACTATGTTTGTTCTGTATGTTTGGGGGATTTCTTTCTTTGGCGAGTTCAAACGAATTTTTCAGTACCATGGTGCCGAACATAAATCTATTTACGCCTATGAAATGGGTGAAGATTTAATTCCCGAACGTGCCGCCTGTCATACACGGCTTCATCCAAGATGCGGCACATCGTTTATTCTCATAGTTGCTCTTTTAGCAATACTTATATATGCTATATCTGATACTATTTTTACGCTACAAACAGGAGCCCCTCCAACATTGTTGGTACGCTTTGGTATTCATTTCTCTTTATTGCCGCTTGTTGCCGGAACATCTTATGAGCTTCTGAAACTATCAGGTAAAACAAGAGAAAACAGTCTCACCAAATTTCTTATCAAACCGGGGCTGTGGCTGCAATTGATTACCACTAAAGAGCCAAGTGCCGACCAACTTGAGGTCGCTTTGGCAGCTTTAAAAGCATCATTAGGTATTGAAACCGAAACAACCTTAGCAGAAAACAATCCGGCATTATAATTTTCCAAAGAAATTATTTATACTCTTGCTGTTTATCTATTTTTGCCGTACTTTAGCATAAATTTATTAGGATAAGGTATGCTTAAATTAGTCGAAAAATTAGAAGAAAAAATTCAGTCAATAGACGAGAAAATGTCTGATCCTGAGCTTTTATCAAATCAAAAAATGATGATAGAACTCAACCGCGAACGAAGACATCTTGAAGATATACTCCAAGTCGGCTCTGAATATAAAAAAGTTAAACTCGGTATTTTAGAAGCTGAAGAAATAATTAGTGCCGGTGAAGATGCTGATTTGATTGAAATGGCAAAAGAAGAGTTAAACGAATATAAACATCTCATTGGAGATTTAGAAAAAGAACTTAAACTCAAACTTCTTCCTCGTGACCCTGCCGATGATAAACCTGCTATTGTTGAACTTCGTGCCGGCACCGGTGGTGATGAAGCCGGTATTTTTGTCGGTGATATATATAAAATGTTTCAACGGTATGCTGACACCAAAGGCTGGAAACTTGAAGTTATAAACTCCTCTCCCTCAACATCGGGTGGTTTTAAAGAGATTATTTTCTCCCTTGCCGGTGACGGTGCTTATGGGTTAATGAAATATGAATCCGGTGTTCACCGTGTACAACGGGTTCCGGCAACAGAAACACAAGGAAGAGTGCATACCTCGGCTATTTCGGTTGCAGTACTCCCCGAAGTTGGAGATGTTGATATTGAGATTGCCGAGAAAGATTTAAAGGTCGACGTCTACCGTTCATCCGGTCCGGGCGGACAATCTGTGAATACAACCGACTCAGCAGTTCGTTTAACTTATCTCCCTACCGGATTAGTTGTAATTTGTCAGGACGAAAAATCCCAGATTAAAAACAGAGCCAAAGCAATGAAAGTTCTTCGGGCAAGACTCTACGATGCAAAAATGCGGGAACAGCAGGAAAAACTTTCGGCAGAACGAAGAACAATGATTTCATCCGGTGACCGTTCGGCAAAAATCAGAACATATAATTATCCGCAGTCACGTGTTACCGATCATCGTATCTCTCTAACGTTATATAGATTAGATGAAATAATGAATGGTGATTTAGATATTTTAATTCTTCCGCTGCGTCAGCACGAACAAGAAGAAAAGTTGAAAATTCAATCTGAGATGTAGTTTCTGTGAAATATTTTAAAGTCATTATCGCATTGGTTTTAACTCTTATCTTCTTATTTATAGCCAAAAATAATGCGATGAACCGCCCATCTTTTTATTCCGCATCGCAAGGTAACTACAGCATGGAGTATCTTTCTACACCGAAAGTATTTGAAAAAGAACCATACACCATACAAATAAAAGTTATCGGTCAGCTTTCTGATTCTATTTTTCCTGTTGTGCGAAGAATAAATTTAGGTGACGATCCAAATGCTGATATTAGGCGATACAATGTTTCAAAAATGCAGGTAGAAGACTCATCGTCACAAATTTTTTCATTCTCAGGATTCAGCGGAGCAAGAGGCGGAAAAACATTTTACTATTTTGAAGTGCGAGGAATGACAGGAAAACCAAAAGTTGTCCTCACACCATCTGAATCAAAACCGTTTACATTAAAATATATCGGTCATGTACCTGTTGCTGTATTGATTAGTCATATTGTCCTAATGTTTTTATCTATATTTTTTATTATTTTAGCAGCAGTTCATGCGATAGCGTTTTTAAGAGGAGAAGACAATCTTCTTCAAATTGCTCAATACACTCTTTTGGCATCGTTTGCTTGTTTTTTAGGCGGCTACCCGTTTGGATTTGCGATGAATTGGTATGCATTTAACGGATTTTGGGAAGGGGTACCATTTGGAACTGATGCAACCGATAACAAAACACAGCTTTTGTTTGCCTATCTTCTTTTTGCTGTCATAGCAATGAGAGGTTCACTGTATAAAAAACCAGAACTCAATCTTTATTCTGATAAAACCACGGGATATATTGCCATAGGTTCTTTTTTAGTGATGACGTTTGTCAATCTGATACCACATTCGATTCAGTTTTCTAAATCATTCACGGAAATTTTTTGTTATTCATTTATCGGTATGGTTTTCATCTTAACAGTATATCCAATTATAAAAAAACAATAAGAGAAATAATATATGTCACAACAGTTGATAAAACATCTCCCCCACTTCATTTCTGAAAAAGGACAACTACTTACAAATGCCGGAATAGACCGAGGTAAAGGAGAAATCGAAATGATTCTCTGTTTTGTCTTAGGATGTGACCGCTTGCAGTTATATCTTCATGGCGAAAGTTTACTCAAGGAAAATCATCTGAAACAGATAGATGATATCATAACTCGCCGTCTGACAAGAGAACCTTTACAGTTTATCTTGAAAGAGTCATGGTTTTATGGACGGAAGTTTTTTGTATCACCCGCTGTCATGGTTCCGACACCCGAAACAGAACTTCTTTGTGAAACCGCTCTTGGATTTATAAAACAAAAAGAAATTCAATCACCGAAAATTATTGACCTTGGTGTAGGTTCAGGTGTTATTGCGGTGACGCTTGCTTTGGAACTACAAGAGTGTGAAATTACAGCTCTCGATATATCTGCCGAAGCTTTGGAAATAGCCAAAAAAAATGCTGACGATTTAGGGGCATCTAAAAAAATTACATTTATTGAGTCTGATTATTTTGCTCATGTACCTGACGGAGAAAAATTTGATTTGATACTGGCAAACCCTCCATATATTTCAGAAGATGAATACAAAGAGCTTCCCCCTGAAGTTTTAGCCGACCCCAAAGTATCTCTTACATCAGACAATGAAGGACTTGCCGCTATTATGACAATTTTGCGGGATGCCCCCAAGTTTTTAAAACCAAACGGTCGTATTATGTTTGAGATTGGCTATAATCAGGCTGAAAAAGTAGCAGAGTTAACATCACAAAATGCTGACTACGACTCTATTGTCATTATGAAAGATTTGAATAATATTGATAGAGTTATAATCTTAGGTTGTGCTTAAAGAATCATATAATATGCCGAGAGAATCTCTTGAAAATAAAAGAATACGGGCGAAAAAAATTATACGTCTGCTTAAAAAGAACTATCCCAATGCACAATGTTCTCTACATTTTACAACAATCCATGAATTGATGGTGGCAACAATTCTATCGGCTCAATGTACAGATGAACGAGTCAATAAAACAACACCGAGCCTTTTTAGCAAATATGCATCGATTCAAGCGTATGCAGATGCTGATATTGAAGAATTAGAACAAGCAATCTATGTAACCGGATTTTATAAAAACAAAGCAAAGTCTATCAAAAAATCAGCCCAACAATTGCTGGAACTTTTTGACGGAGAGATCCCAAGTGAGCTTGATAAACTTGTAAAACTTGCCGGAGTCGGACGTAAAACCGCTTCTGTTGTGCTTGGAGCAGGGTTTGGACTTGCCGAGGGAATCGTAGTTGACACTCATGTCGGACGTATAAACAGACATTTGAAACTGACGAACCAAACCGATGCGGTGAAAGTTGAAAAAGACCTTATCAAAGTGATACCAAAAGATGACTGGATTATATATTCAAATCTTATGATTGACCATGGCAGAGCTGTCTGCAAAGCCCGCACCCCGAACTGCAAAAATTGCTTTTTAGCAGTTCTTTGCCCCTCTCAAAAAACATGATATAATTAAAAGCAAACATTTCGCCAAATTAAACTCTTGACACAATAGATATTTATATCTATTTTATATAAAAGAAAAGAAACATTTATTTTTGGGGAAGATTTTATGAAACGTCTAATTTTACTCACAGTTTTGTTTGTAGTGTTAACATTTGCATTTTCGCACGCTTCAAGTATTAGCATTGACAAAGTCAATTGTGCTTGGGATACTGCAGGTGTTATTAACATTATGCCAAATAGTCCCATTTCTTTTGACATCCGTTACACCAATAATTCCGGACAAAATATTGCCGGAATAACAAACGGATTCAGAATTTGGACAACCGGAGGTAGCTCATTCACTCCTATATCTGTAGAGATGCTCTATCCAGGATTTGAAAATTATTTTGACTTAAAGGCCAGCAACACCAATATTCGTACCGAGATAATTGCAGGCACAACTACTTTTCTTACCATGGCCTATATTCTGGCTGTTAACCCTCTCATTTTAGGGAAAGCAGGTATGGATTCTCATGCTGTTTTTACAGCAACTGCTTTATCAGCACTTATTGCCACGTTAGTAATGGCTCTATATGCCAAATTACCTTTTGCTCTTGCTTCTGGTATGGGGTTGAATGCCTTTTTTGCCTATACCGTTGTGTTGGGAATGGGATATAGCTGGCAGTTCGCCCTGACAGCTGTTTTTACAGAAGGAATTATTTTTATTATAATGAGCTATTTTAACATCCGGGAACTCATTATTGACGCCATCCCCTT